>JBKHEM010000038.1:0-19151 GCA_046540815.1 Salinivenus sp. | reverse complement strand
ATTACCCATTGTCGGCTCCGATGAGGCTTGAGTCGGTTTTTTTCAGTGTTTGTCGGACCGTCTCGTGGCTGAGAGTATCGACGACGCCGAGTTCAACCATGCGGTCGGCCAGGAGGCGCAGGCTCCACTGGCTCCGCCCCTCCGGGGCCTCCGAGCAGGCCAAGCGGACGAGTTCCGCCTCCTGCCCTCCGTCGAGCTTCCGTTCGTATTCGCGATCTGGGCTTTTGCGGCGCACGCAACCGACAAGCCCCCGCCTCGAGAAGCGTCGCCGGATGCCGCCAACGCCTCCAGCGGACAGCTCAAGCGCTTCTGCGATCCGGTCGTCGGGCCAAGCCGGCCCCTCCGGTCCCTCATCCGCCTTCAACAGAACGCGAGCGCGGGTCTGCTCTCGTGCCGGGGCGGCCCCTCGGCCAATGAATTCAAGCAGCCAGAAGCGGTCTGCTTCGGTCAGTTCAACGCGGTAGGTCTTTGGCATGGAAAAATGAGAATCAGGGAGGACACTGGCATCTTCACAAGGTACGACACCCTAGGACAACAATCACGACTGACGCTGCTCTAGTAGTGTCCTGAGTGTGTGTGTGGATGTTAGCGACGGTACTTTGTGGTGAGTTCCCAAAAAAACAGCCTCCCGTCGTGCCTGAACGTGCAGAGGTTGGAGATCTTGGTTCGAACGACTCCTGTTCACACGCCGGAAAAACCGTTGCGGAAATATTGTCGAATATGGAACCAATGGCTAAGGGCCTGTAGCGCTATCGCTGCAAAACCTATGGGAAGACCTTCTCGGAAAACGCCGGAACGATTTGCTAGAGCAAGGACACCCCCGCCGAGGAGATTATCGAGATCCTGGCCCGTATCGCAGAAGGAAATTGGGTCGCCAGTCTTTCCTGTGGGAAAGCCTACAAAGAGGAGACGATCCGGAACTGGCTTTAGCAGTTGGTCGAGCATGCTGGACAGATTGATTTGCGCCTCCGAGTAGATCGTGGCATCGTGAAGACCGAAACAGAGGCTTCAGGAGAGTTTTTCGGACACTTCGGAAAAGTCGGGAGGGCACCTGGACAAACCGCCTCCGACGATCGCCTCCGACGATCAGCGACGGCCGGGAAGAGATTGGGGGGCTGTGGGTCAGGCTTGGGGAAAGTTCCTGAGCACAAAGGTCGTGGACGATCGCCTGAATAGAAGCGTCCTCCGTCAGTTGAAAGTGCCTTCAGGTAATGAAAGAGCGAGACGAGGAAGACTGGGGGACTGGGACTGTGAGGAAAGCGATCGTCGGCGAGTAGGAGACTCTGCCGGAGCTTTTGAGGAGCATATTGCCTACGTAGCGCGAACTCACCGAGCGATGTGGCAGATGAACAGTCGATTGGTCCGGAAGGGACTCAGATTTTCGAAGGAGTCTCGGATGCACCGGGCGGCGGCCAATTGGGAGGATGCCATATATAGTGTGACCCGCAAGCACGAAAGCCTGCGCATTGATCGAACCGATCCTATCAATGGTTGTCCGGGACAGCGATGCGAGAAGCCGACGCCCGTGATGGCGGCAGGGCTGGCCAGTCGGGCGTGGTCGACTGAGAAGCTCTTCGGTACCGTACCGACGATCAACAAATAATCGGCCCACCATCGTCCTGCGCGTTCTACAAGAAATCCTGGGCGGTGGTCTATGCATATTCGGCAGCTACAAACTCGTAGCCTTTGCCGTAAACCGTTTGGAGGTAGGCAGGTACGTCAGGGTCCTGCTCGATCTTTTCACGGATCTTGGCGACGTGCCGGTCGATGGTTCGAAGGCAGATGGTCTCACGATCCGCCCATACGGTGTTTCGAAGTTCCTCGCGGGGAACCACGCGGCCTTTACGTTCAACGAGGTACTCCAGGATCTCGAATTCGAGGGCAGTGAGAGGAATGCGTTGTCCGTCGCGGAAGCAGGTATTCGATACGAAGTCGATTGTAAGGTCCCTAAATGCGTACGACTGTTCTTCGTCGTCGGCAACCGGAGCCTGACGACGTCGGAGCACGGCGTCCATACGTGCTTTCAGTTCCTGACAGGCGCAGGGCTTGATTAGGTAATCATCGGCACCAAGGCTAAATGCTCGGATCTTGCTCTCTAGCTGATCCAGCACGGTCAGTAGTATGAAGGATGGGTCGATCGAAAGCCCCTGGACCTCTTCCAGCAGATCAAATCCGCTCTTCCCCGGCAGGGAGAGGTCAAGGAGAACGAGGTCGTATCCCCGCGGCTGCGTCAGGTAGCGCATCGCCGTGTCTGCATCTCCCACAGTGGTTGTTGTGTACTCTGTAGACTGGAAGTATTCAAGGAGACACGTACTCAAGGATACATTGTCTTCGACGATAAGGAGGTTAATACATCTCTGGCTGGTTTTTTCCATTGTATGGGGCGTGGTCTATGAACGGATTTCGTTGTATCCATTTGTCTCACTTTCTATCTGTATCCAGTAAGAAGAAAAATGGACACCGCTGGAGCGATCTTCCGTCTCATATCTCACATGTACGAGTCGGAATTTCCCCAAAACGTGGCATGGCTTAATGAAATTCTGAAAGTATAGAATTTCTGCATCAAGAGTCTGTCCGGGAGTGCGCGATCGATCATCAAAGGGCCGGCTCAGTTCAGTGCCGGACGTCGTTTGCGAAAATGCGTTCTTGTGACCGAAGGGAGAGGGCGGCTCCCTTCTCAGAGACATTCGCCAGTAAATCGAATAAGGCAATGGGCGATCTCTGCAGTAATCTTCTTTTGATCACGGACCATGCTCCAATCGATCAAGCCCCAAACGTTGTGTGATTGGCGTTCTGCCAGGTTGCGAGGTTAGGCCGCCACAGGAGCGGTCTCAGTAGTCTCTTCAGTTTTCGGATCTCGGTGGTGTAGCTCCTTCCACTCGAAGAACGCGTCCACGATCAGATGCCGTCTGCCAGTGGACCACTCTTCATGCGTTTCCGCCCAGAGCACACCGACGAGTCGCTCGACAGAACTCACGTTTGGGAAGATACGGATCCCCCTCGATCGCCGATGGGCCTCCACAATAAGTCGCTCCAGCATGCTCGTTATCCGAAGCCGGCGTCGATACGTGCCGGGCAAGGCCAGCACCGCAGTGGTGTCGAAGAGGTCGTCTTCAAGCACCTCAAGCGCAGTTGGGACTTTCTCGCTTCCGTCAGCGCTGCGCGGAAGTGCTCTTGGGTGCCCTTCCGTTTCTGTTTAAATACAGGCTCTTAGTCAATCATCGGCCCCAGAAGGACCAAGCGATCGTACAGCGCCGCCGGGCTCTGTCCAGGGATGTGACTGGTGATGGGGGCGATGGTCAGAACAGCACGAGACAGGGAGTATCCCCGTCATACGCCGCTGAAGGCCGATATAGCTCCAATTCATGTTGGCGTTGAAACTCATACAGCGGCGGGGATGTCGAAGACAAAAACCGGTAATCCTACCCGGAGGGGTGGCAGAGCCTGGTCGAATGCACCGGTCTTGAAAACCGGCGGGCCGCGAGGCCCCGGGGGTTCGAATCCCTCCCCCTCCGCTTGTCTCGATCGGACCTGAGAGGCGCTGAGGACGGATTTGTGTCTATTTCGGCGTTCAAAAGTCCTGCTCTGGCGACCCCGCGAATCGGGAGTGCTGCTCAACCTGGGCAATATCTGATCCGTCCCGCGACGCATCGGCACTCGAAAACGGAGGAGGATTCCGTTGAAGGTCCCGCCCAGTCCGGAGAGCTGTAACGTTTGACGGAGGAGGGGCGTTACAGACCACGGGTCGGGCTTCGCCGAGGCTCGCCTTCGGGGCCCCGGCCGTTGCACTGCTCGTTCCTCACGCGCTGCGTTCGTCTATGGCCGGCCCGGCCTCATCGGAACTGTCGTCCCTCCACCGGTTTGCCCGGCGCTACCTAGTCTACGGCACGCTTGTCCTTGCGGGGCTCCTTGTGCTCACGGAGGCCACGGCGCCGCGCATCGTGGAGTGGTTCCGCATGGCCAATCAGGAGCTGCTGTGGCTCCGCGTGCCGTTTGCCCTGTTCGCGTTCGTCGTGGGGCTGTGGACGCGGCTTCACCTCTGGGCTCTCTTGATGCCGGTGGTCCTGGCGCTCTTTCGGTGGGTGGATGTCCGGACGAGCTGGCGGCGGGGGCTCTGGTGGGGCCTCGCGTTTGGGGTCCCCATCGCGGCCCTCCACGTGGCCCTGGAACAGGGCCTCTTTGCCGTGGCCACCTTTACCCGAGAGGGCGTCTATCCCGACTTTACGACGTCCTTTGTGCGGGCCGAGCCCTACGACCTGGAGGACTGGCCCCTGGCGGTGCTGCTCTTCCGCCGCTTCGTGACGGACTACTTTACCTACTTCATTCTGGCGGCGCTCTGCTTCGCCTACGAGCACTTTGTGCGCTCGCGAGAACAGGAGGCCCAGGCCCAGGCGCTCCGCGCCGAACTGGCCCAGGCGCAGCTGCAGGCCCTCCGGATGCAGGTGAACCCGCACTTTCTCTTCAATACGCTCAACGCGATTGCCGTGCTGGTGCGAGGGGGCGACACGAGCAAAGCCGCCCGCACGCTCCGTCTGCTGAGTGACCTCCTGCGGGCCACCTTCAAGGGGGCCGATGTGCAGATGGTGCCGCTCCGCGAGGAGATTGATCTGCTGGAGCGCTACCTCGAAATTGAACAAACCCGGTTTGGGGACCGGCTCCGGGTGGACATCAACGTGGATCCCAGCGTAAGCGAGACGCCCGTGCCCTATCTCTTCCTGCAGCCGCTGGTCGAAAATGCCGTCCGCCACGGCATCGCTCCGCACGCCGAGGCGGGAGTGGTGCGCGTAACGGCGGAGCCGGCGGGGCCTGAGGACGACCAGGTCGTGCTCACGGTGGCCGACAGTGGCCCTGGCTTTGACACGCTCGATCCCGAGGCCCTCTCCGACGACGACGGCGTGGGCCTGGCCAACACGCGCCGGCGCCTGGAGACCCTCTACGGCGACCAGCACGCCTTTGAGCTCGGCACGGCCGCAGAAGGGGGCGCCCGCGTCACCATCCGCCTGCCCCGAGACCCAGACGACACGTCGATCGAGATCCCCGCGAAGGCGCCCCCCGTGGAAGCCGAATTGTAAATGGTCCTCTCTCCTGCTCACGCTCGTCTCATTGGCTCTCGTCTCCCGTCATGTCGATTCGTGCCCTGATCGTCGATGATGAGCCGCTGGCCCGCACCGGCGTTCGTCAGCTCCTCGATTCGGTGGACGACGTGACCGTGGTGGGGGAGGCCGGGGACGGACCCGAGGCCGTTCGACAGATTCAGGACGAGGCGCCGGACCTCGTCTTTCTCGACGTCCAGATGCCTGAGATGAGCGGGCTGGAGGTGGTCCGCGAGGTGGGGGTCGACCGAATGCCGCTCACCATCTTCGTGACGGCCTACGACGAGTATGCCCTCGAGGCCTTCGATGCCCACGCGCTCGATTACCTGCTGAAGCCAATTGATGAGGGGCGCTTTGCGGAGGCCCTGGACCGGGCCCGCACCCAGCTTCATCGGGCCGAGGCGGAGGACCTGAGCGACCGGCTTCGCGCCGTGCTCGACCGCTACGGGGCCGCCCAAGACGACGAACAGGCGAAGGAGGAGCCGCTGGAGCGGTTTACCGTCCGCAGCCGCAAGCGCATCTACTTCGTGGACGCCGACGACGTACAGTGGATCGAGTCGGAGGGCGACTATGTGGCGCTCTGCGATGGCGAGGAGAAGCACCTCATCCGGGCCACGATGAAGGAGCTTACCGAGCGGCTGGACTCGGACCGCTTCCTTCGGGTCCATCGCTCCTATATCGTGAACACCGACTACGTGACCGAACTGCGCCCGCGGGACCACGGCACGTACCGCCTCATCATGGCGTGTGGTACGCCGCTGAAGACGAGCCGCGGCTACCGCGAAAACGTGGAGACGCTGATTGGGGCGGGATGAGGCAACGCGGGGCCGGGCGAGGCATCGCCGCTCGCGTCCGTCCATCGACGCCAGCGGCCCGTTCGTCGCACGGGCGGCATCTTGGAGGGGCAGCGGACGTTGTGCATCCTGGACGTTGTCCACTCATCAGCCAATCGACCCGTCATGATGCCTCTGCGCCCGCGTTCCTGGATTCTTCTCGCCGTCGTCGGCCTCTTCCTGCTTGGGGGGTGTGAGCCGTACATGAGCATGACCGATCAGGTCCCGGCGCAGACGCGCCGCGCCGCCAATCTGCTGCCCGGTGGGCCCCGCTTCGTGGGGATGGTGGACCTGGAACGAGCGGTCCAGCAGGTCGATGAATTGCAGGACCTGACGGCCGACAGCCTGCGCGCGGGCGGACCACCGCCCCTCCGCGCCTTTTTTGACGCCACGGGCATGGACCCGCAGACCGATCTGAAGGCCGTCTACGGCACAATCGAGGAGGGCGACCCCCAGGCGTTGAGTGCCGTGGTGTTCGCGGACCTGACGGCCGACCAGATGGACCGCTTCCTCGACGAGGCGCCCGACGTGTCGGTGGAGCGCAGCACGCACCGCGGCGTTCCCCTCTACCGGGTGCCGCTTCGGGCCGTTGCCGGAGATGAGGAGGCAGCCGGCGACTCGACCGACGAGCAGGCGTCGCCCGACGCGCTTCACTTGGCGTTTGTGGACAACGGCACGGTGGGGGTGGCCCTCGATGCCGACGGGGCCCGGGCCATGGTGGATCGGCACCAGGGAGACGGCTCTCGCCTCGGTGACGACGACGCGTACATGACCCTCGTGCAACGCCTGGGGCGGGACCGCACGGCCTGGGTCGCGGGACGGAATGTTCTGGAGACGGCCCTTGACGACTCCCTGGCCCTGGGGACGGAAGACGCAGTGGCGAGTGACGAGGATGCGGAGGCCGACGAGTCGGGCGCGACGCACGCCGGCATTCAGCGCTCCCTCGTCCAGTGGTCCAACCGCGTGTTGGGACTCAGTGAGATGTCGTCCGGGGTGTCGTCCGGGGTGTCGGCACTGGAGGAAAAGACCGACGGCAAGGTGGGGGAATTGAAGGACAAGATTCGCGAGCAGGCCCTGGCCCTTACGCTCACGGACGAAACTGTGGAGGGCGAGGCGTACCTCACGATGTCGGACGACGCCAGTGCGGGCAATGTAACTGAGATGGCGGAGGGCCTCCTGGCGGTGCTGCGCCTGTCGAAGAACGAGTTTACCGATCGGCAGCAGGACCTGCTGGATCAGGCGGCCGTCGAGCGCGATGGGGCGCTGGTCCGCGTGCAGTTCTCGCTGGCGCGCGAGCTGCTGCGTCGCGGGCAAGACGAGTCCAGTGAGACAGCGGCCCGGGTTCGGGGGCCGGTGGGGGGCACCGCTCGTGCGGGGGATGCGTCCGTTCGTCCTCCAAAAGAAGCAACTCGTCGATTGAGTGGCATCATGCACCCCCTTCCGCTGTAAGAGGCACTCGAAAGAAAAGTCCCCTACGGGACCATTGGGGCGTCCGCGGCTTCAGGCCGCGGCTCGCACTCGCATTCGTTTCTGCATTTCCACGACACGCCGTGCGCCGGTTTCTCTTCGATCTTGTTGAGGGCGTGCGCATTGCCGGCCAGGCCATTTGGGCCAACAAGATGCGCTCGATGCTCACGACGCTCGGGGTCATTATTGGCATTGCGTCGGTCACGCTCATGGCCACGGTGATCAACGGCCTGGACCAGGAGTTTGAACAGGCGCTTTCCCAGCTGGGGGCGGACGTGTTGTATGTCGATCAGTTTCCCTGGGGCCGAAACACGGACCGGGAGTGGTGGCGCCTCCGCAACCGGCCGCCCATTCAGCCGGCCCTGGCCTCGGCGATTCGGGACCGGGCGCGCTTTGCTACCGCCGTGGCCCCCCTCACCAACACCGACCGCACGGTGGAGTACGAGGGGCGCGACATTGAGGCCGAACTCACCGGCTCGACGTCGCAGTACGGCCGGATCCGGGATGTGGAACTGGCGAGCGGCCGATTTCTGACGCGGGCCGAGGAGGAGAGCGCCCGGAACGTGTGCGTCATTGGGGCCGACATTGCCAACGAGCTGTTTCCGGTGGCGACCCCCATCGGCAAGACGATCAAGCTGAACGGCCCGTCCTGCGAAGTGGTGGGGGTGCAGGCGCCGCAAGGGGAGAGCATGTTTGGGGGCCCCGGCACGCCCGACGAGCGCATCATCATCCCGTTCAGTACCTACGACAAACTCGTTGGGGTGAGCCAGGAGCAGGGGGTAACCATCATGGTGAAGACGAGTGAAGGCGCCTCGATGGAACGGGCGAAAGACGAGCTCACCGGTATTCTGCGAACGGCCCGAGGGGTGGCACCGGGCGAGCCCGACAATTTTGCGGTGAACGACCAGCAACAAATCCGGGCCAGCTTTGCCGGCACCAAGCTCGCAATTTACGGCGTGGGGCTCTTTCTGACGGGGCTCGCGCTGGTGGTGGGGGGCATTGGGGTGATGAACATCATGTTCGTGTCGGTGCGCGAGCGGACCAAAGAGATTGGCATCCGGAAGGCCGTGGGGGCCAAGGAGCGCACTATTCTGCTCCAGTTTCTCATCGAGGCCATTATCGTGTGTCTGATCGGGGGGCTCGCCGGCCTCGGGCTGTCGGCCCTGGGCGCGATGGGCGTCAGCGCCCTGGGGTTCCCAGCGGCGCTTCCGATGCAGACGGTTCTTATTGCGTTCGCCATCTGTGTGGGCGTGGGCATTCTGTTTGGCATTGCGCCGGCCTGGCAGGCTGCCACGGCCGATCCGATTGATGCCCTCCGCTACGAATAACTGGCCCGTCGAACCATCCCGTTGCGCCATGCACTTGCTTGAAATGATCCGGCAGGCCCTCCGCGCCCTTCGGGCCAACAAGCTCCGCTCGGCACTGACGCTCCTGGGCATGGTGATTGGCGTGTTCGCGGTCATCGCCGCGGTGACGGCCGTCGACGTGATCGACCTCTACTTCAAAAGCTCCATCCAGGGCCTCGGCGCCTCGACCCTCTCGGTTGAGCGGTACGACTTTGGGGGCGACCCGGAGCGGTACCACCCCCCGCTGACCTATCAGCAGGCGACCCGCCTACAGGAAGACCTCGGCGGGCGCTTTACCGTGAGCGTGGAGGAGCGGTTCGACTACGATGTGAAGGCACAGTCGGAGCGGGAGGAGACGAACCCCAACCTCCGCCTGTACGGCACCGATCAGGCCTTCCTCGGAGCGTTCGGATACGACCTGCGGGACGGCCGTCCGTTTGCCGAGCAGGACGTGCAAAACGCACGCCCCGTGGCGCTTCTCGGCTCCGCCGTGGCCGACGCCCTCTTTCCCGCCACCAGCCCCATCGGCAAGCAGGTGCGCATTGGCCGCGTGCGCCTGGAGGTCATCGGCGTGCTTGCGGAAAAAGGCGGCCTCTTCCGCGACCCGAACTCGCGCATTTACGCCCCCATCACGCACCTGCTGGGGACCTACGGCGACGGCGGCCGCAACATGAACTCGATTCGGGTGCAGGCCCCCTCTCCAGAGGCCCTTCCGGCCGCGCGGGAGGCCGTCCAGCGAACCCTGCGCGTCATCCGACAGGTGGGGCCAGGACAGCCGGCCACCTTTAGCATCGACACCAGCGATGGCCTGCGCAGCACCTTCACGGCATTCACGCGGAATCTCACGCTGGGCGGCGCCGCCGTCGGGCTCATCGCACTCCTGGCCGCCGGCGTGGGCATCATGAACATTATGCTCGTTTCCGTCACGGAGCGAACCAAGGAGATTGGGATCCGGAAGGCGGTGGGCGCCAAGTGGTACGATATTCTGGGCCAGTTTCTGCTGGAGGCTGTCATTCTCTGCCAGGTGGGTGGCGTGATCGGCATCGTCCTCGGAGGCCTCGGCGGCAACCTCACGGCCGTTTGGTTCGACCTGCAGCCCGCGTTTCCGTGGATCTGGGCCGGCATTGCCGTGGCGGGCGTTACCCTGCTGGCGCTCATTTTTGGCGGCTATCCAGCCTACAAGGCGGCCCGACTAGATCCCATCGACTCGCTTCGGTACGAATAAGGCCTTTGGGGGACGGTGTCCCTCTTCTCTCTTATGCACAACTTTCCAACGTACGATATGTCTTCTTCTCTCGTCGCGCCCCATTCGATGCCGCTTCGCGGCTGGGGGGCTGTTCTCCTCGTAACCGCAGTCGTGGGACTGGCGGCTCCCGTGCCCGCGGGGGCCCAGCCAGACCTCGGGGGCCGCACCGATACCACTGCCGTCACCTTTGACGAGGCCGTCCGCATTGCGCTCGACCAGAATACCGACCTGCGACGGGCGCAGGCGTCGGTGCGGGCGGGCGAGGCCCAGGCGCGGTCCGAGTGGCTCGATTTCACGCCCAACCTGGATGCGTCTTCGAACGTGCAGCGGCAGTACGGGCGGAACTTTAGCCAGGTGACGGGGGACTTTACTTCGCGCTCGACCGACTTCCTGAACATGGGGGCCAATGCCAATCTCACGGTCTTCAACGGGTTTGAGAACGTCTCGTCGCTCCGCGAGGCCCGCACGGAGTCCATGGCGGACGAGGTCAATCTCCAGCGCACGCAACGCGAGGTGGTGTTCACCGTCATGGAGCAGTTCATCAATCTGGTGGAGACGCGCGAGATCGTGCGGGTCCGCCGCGAGGAGCTTGATGCTCTGCAGCAACAGTTGCGGCAGGTGGAGGAGTTTGTGGACTCGGGGTCGCGCCCGATCTCGGAGCTGTACCAGCAGCAGGCCAACGTGGCCGAGGCCGAACAGGCACTCCTCCAGGCCCAGCGGGAACGCGAAGTGGCCCAGACCGAACTCATCCAGACCCTTCAGTTGAACCCTCGGGCGCCGTACGACTTTCGGGTGCCGGACCCGCCGGGGGACTCCATCGAGACGCGCACCTACGATCCGTCGGCCCTGATCGACGAGGCCTTTGAGGAGCGCCTGGATCTTCGCGTGGCCAAGGCGGATGAGCGTGCAGCGGAACACGGTGTGCAATCGGCCCGGTCGCAGTATTACCCGAGCCTCTCGGTCGGGGCCGACTACGGAACGGATTGGACCAACCGGCCTCGTCCCGTTCCCGACCCGGACGACCCGGACCAGACCTTCGAGCCCGGGTTTTCAGACCAACTCGATCTGAATCGGGGTGGCAGCGTATCGCTGTCGCTAAACATCCCGATTTTCGACCAGTGGCAGCGAGAGACGCAGGTCCAGCAGGCGGAGGTGCAGGCCCAAAACGCGCAGTATGACCTCGACGATCAGCAGCAGCAGGTGGCGCTCCAGGTGCGCCAGGCGTACCTGGACTACCGAAACGCCGTCCAGCAGCTGGAGGCGGCCAACGCTCGCTTGCAGTCGGCCGAGCAGGCGCGCACCTCGGCGCAGGAGCGCTACAATCTGGGGTCGGCCTCGATCGTAGAGCTGCAGAACGCCAACCGCGACTTTGTAGATGCGGCCAGCCAGCAGGTGCGGGCCCGCTACACGCTTCTGTTTCGCGAGCGGCAAATCGATTACTTCGTGGGCAACCTCCGTCCCTCGTCCCCGCTTTTCGGCGAATAGCCGGAGCGCTCTTTTCCTTCTCACTCTCATCGAATCGGTCGTTTCTGTGTGTCATGGCATCCAAAAGGAGCACCACGCGTCGCGTTCTTTATGGCCTGGGCGGTCTTCTGGCCTTGTTTGCTCTTGTCGGGGGGGCGGGGTGGGGCCTCGGGTGGATTGGAGGAGACGAGCAGGGGATTCGGGTGGAGGCCGAGACGGCCCAGGCCCGCTCCATTACACAGACCGTGACGGCCTTCGGACGGGCGCAGCCCGAGGTGGAGGTGGCCATCAGTCCGGACGTATCCGGTGAGATTGTGGAACTGCCGGTACAGGAGGGCGATGCCGTGCAGGAGGGGGATCTGCTCGCCCGGCTCCGCCCGGACGACTACCGCGCCCAACTGGACCAGAACCGGGCGCAGGTGGCCCAACAGCAGGCCAACCTGGCCCGCCGCCGCGCCGATTCGGTGCAGGCCCGAAAGGCGTTTGAGCGACAGGAAGCCTTGTTTGAAAAGGGCGTCATCCCGGAGAGCGAATACGAGGATGCCCAGTCGGCCTACCAGCAGGCCGAGGCCCAGCTAACGGCCGCCCGCTACCAGGTCGAAAGCGCTCGCGCCACCCTGCGGGATTCGGAGGAGCAACTGGAGAAGACGCGCCTGTATGCCCCCATGAACGGAACGGTGAGCCGGCTCAGCGTAGAGGTGGGGGAGCGCGTCGTGGGCACCCGAGAGCGTGCGGGCACGGAAATGATGCGCATCGCTCGTCTCGACCGGATGGAGCTGGAGGTGGACGTCAACGAGGGCGATGTCGTCAACGTCTCGGACCGGGACACGGCCGCCATTGCGTTTGATTCGTATCCCGACGAGTCTTTTCGGGGGCGCGTCACCGAGGTCGCCAACTCGGCCCGCGTCGAAAACGAGGGGGGGCAGAACGAGGTCACCAACTTCCCCGTCACCATCCGCGTGCTCGACGATCCGAACCTCGAAGCCGCTCGGGGAACCGATGGAGGCGTGACGCGACCCGAGGTGCCGCGCGACGAGGGCGCGGGCCCGGTGCTCCGTCCAGGCATGAGCGGCTCGGTCGATATCTACACCGAGACTACAGACGAGGCCGTGGCCGTTCCCATTCAGGCCGTTACAGTGCGCGACTTTAATGAGGTGCGTCCCGCATCCGACTCGACCGACCGGGCGGCGGATCCGGACGAGGAAGACCTGCGCCAGGTTGTGTTTGTGGCGGAGGCCGATACGGCGCGCATGGTGGAGGTGACCCCCGGGATTGCGGACGACTCGCACATCGAGGTGCGGGCGGGGCTGGACGGGGGCGAGGACGTGATTACGGGGCCCTACAGCGCCGTGAGTCGCGAACTGGAGCCGGGCTCAGAGATCCGCATTGAGGGCGACGGCGGTGAGGGCATGGCCGCCACGCAATAGTCCCTGCGGTTTTCCGCTTCGTGTCTTCCCTTCCATGTTCCTTCCTCTCATGTCTGCCTCTACACCGAATGGACACCGTGGCGCTGCTGGCGGACGCCCTCTCATCGAGGTCACGGATCTGACGAAGCGCTACATGATGGGCTCCCAGGAAGTGTGGGCCCTGGATGGCGTAAGCCTCTCGATTGAAGAGGGCGAGTACGTGGCCGTCATGGGGCCGTCGGGCTCTGGAAAGTCGACCTTTATGAACATGCTGGGGTGCCTGGACACGCCCACGGGCGGCACCTACCACCTGCGGGGCGAGGACGTGAGTACATTTTCGGACAATGAGCTTGCAGAGATTCGCAACCGAGAGATTGGATTCGTCTTCCAAACGTTTAACCTGCTGCCCCGAGTCGACTGCCTCCGCAACGTCGAACTCCCCCTCATCTACGCGGGCCTGTCGCGGGCCGAGCGGCGCGAACGGGCCGCGGAGGCCCTCCGCAGCGTGGGGCTGGGCGATCGCCTCGACCACCGCCCCAACGAGCTGAGTGGGGGGCAGCGCCAGCGTGTGGCCACGGCGCGAGCCCTCGTGAACCGCCCCGCCCTGCTCCTGGCCGACGAGCCGACGGGCAACCTCGACACGGAAACAGGGGATGAGATTATGCATCTGCTGGAGCAGCTCCACCGCCGGGGCAACACCATTGTACTGGTCACCCACGAGGACCCCATCGCCCACCACGCCCGCCGCATCCTTCACCTCCGCGACGGCAAGCTGGAGCAGGACGAGACGGTCGAGCGTCCCGCACTGGCGGACGCGGAAATCGCAATCGAGTAGGAACGCGGCCGACTCCCATTTTCAGGATGCGCTGGCCCGCAGACGAAGGACACCGTGAACTCGGCTTCTCCGTCAACAGCTTGTTGAATAATTCCCTGCGCCTCGACGTGACCAAGCGGCTCGACGCGCCCGGACTCAGCATTGGGGTGAGTGTCCTCCGATTCCTGTAACCCTCGAGAATCGGCGGTGGGTTTGGGTGCTTTTTCCCAAAGGCAGCGGCGTCTCTTGAATCCTTGGAAATGGCACGGCGGTTCGGACTGTACACCTGTTCCTGTTCGATCTTCCGTCCTGTCATGTCGGCAGCAGACACTTCGTCTGAGGACGCCTCACTTCGCCCCCAACGGCTGTGGGCGTCGCTCCGACGCATTCTTCGGCTCGGCTGGCCGTATCGGAACCGCCTCCTCGGCGCGCTGACGCTTACGGTGGTGGGCACGGCAGTGACGCTCGTCGTGCCGCTGGGACTGCGCGAGCTTGTCGACGCTGTGTTTCAGGAGGCCAACCGGGCGCTGCTCGACTGGCTCGCGCTGGCGCTAATCGTGCTGTTCGTGGTGCGGGCCGTGGCGTCGTTCGGGGGCAGTTACCTGCTGGGCTGGGTGGGCGAGCGCGTGGTGGCGGACCTCCGGACGCGGGTCTACCGCCACCTCCATCGCCAAAGCCTCCGCTTCTTCTCCACCCATCGGACGGGCGACCTCACCTCGCGCCTCACGAATGACGTGGGCTCGGTGCGGAGCGCCGTGACCGATGCCCTTTCCAATCTGCTCACGCAGTCGCTGTCGCTGCTGGGGTCGGTTGTGCTCATGGTGGTGCTCAACTGGCGCCTCAGCCTCATCATTTTCCTCGTCGTTCCGGCGGTGACGGGGTTTGCGGTCTACTTTGGCCGCAAGATCCGGGCGCTGGCGCGCCGCATTCAGGACCGGCTGGCCGATACGACGGCGGTGGCCGAAGAGGCCCTGGTCGCCATCCGGGTGGTGAAGGCGTTTGCACGGTCGGACTACGAAGTGGCGCGCTACACCGACGCCGTCGAGGACCTGTTTGGGACGGCCCGCTATCGGGTGCTCGTGTCGGCTCTGTTTTCGGCGGCGGTGGGCTTGCTTTTCTTTGGCGCGCTCGTGGGGATTTTCTGGTATGGCGGCCTGGAGGTGCTTGCGGGGCGCCTGACCGAAGGAGACCTGGTGGCGTTCATCTTTTACGCCTTCAACATTGCCCGCAGCGTCGGAAGCCTGTCGCAGCTCTACTCGACGTTCAATAGCGCCGCCGGGGCGACCGAGCGCCTGTTCGACCTGCTCGACACTGAGCCGGATCTTCAAGACGCGCCGGATGCCATTGCCCTGCCGCCGGTTGACGGGCACCTGCGGTTCGAGGACGTGACGTTTTCCTACGACGCGGGGCGCCCGGTCCTGGACGACATTTCGCTCGACGTGTCGGCGGGAGAGACCGTGGCCCTGGTGGGGCCAAGCGGGGCGGGCAAGTCGACGCTCGTACACTTGATCCCGCGCTTTTACGACCCGCAGGAGGGCCGCATTACGGTGGACGGCCACGACCTGCGCACCGTCACGCGGCAGTCGCTCCGCGCCCAGATTGCCGCGGTGTCACAGGACGTGCAGCTCTTTAACACCACAATCGAGGACAACATTCGCTATGGGCGCCTCGATGCGTCCGACGATGCGGTCCGGGACGCCGCTCGCGCCGCGAACGCGCATGACTTCATTGTGAGCCTGCCCGACGGCTACGATGCGGAGGTGGGCGAGCGGGGCGTCAAGCTAAGCGGGGGACAGCGTCAGCGCGTGGCCATTGCCCGGGCACTGCTGCGCGACGCCCGAATTCTACTGCTCGACGAGGCGACCTCGTCGCTCGACTCTGCAACCGAGGCGCTTGTGCAGGACGCCCTGGACCGGTTGATGCAAGGGCGCACCACAATCATTATTGCGCATCGTCTGTCAACGGTGCAGGCCGCCGACCGTATTGTCGTGCTCAACGACGGACGCATTGTGCAGCGCGGCACCCACGCAGAGCTGATGCAGGAGGGGGGCTTGTATGGCCGGCTCGCATCGTACCAATTCCGCGAGCCGAGTGGGGTGGGGAAGGGATCGGAGACTGTCCCCTAAGTGCATTAAACGTTGAGTATGGAGAGAGGAGACGGGGGCGGGGCCGTGTGAATACGCTCCCATCCTCTCAGGGGATCGGAGAGATTATTTTTGTTTCGAGATGTCGCCTTCGAGAAGACTTCTGTGTTTTCGAGTGGTAGCTTCACAAATGTATATGTATACCAGAAAACACGTAAAATTATGAACACTTAGGAACCCTTAGTACACAGAAAAAGTGAAGAATGTAAAGTAAGTGTCTATCGAAGGCAATGACCTCCGTCTCAGAAGGGCGGAGAAGAGTAATTCTCTACCAGTTGAAACGTTGAAATCAGCGATGGAGCACGAGGCCAGATCAGTAAAGGAGGAGGCCCCCGGAACCCTGGAAACAGGAGTGGGATCGGATGCCCAGCCTTCCAAGTCGAGGACATCTGAACATGGGGCTCCCTCTGAAGGGGCTACGATCAGCGATCGCTTCGATACCGCCGAGGTGTTTAAGCGAGTCCTGGTCGCTGCGGACGAGGAGATTGGCACCCCGGCCCGAGAGCTCTTTTTCAGTGGCCTCGCCGCCGGGTTTTCCATTACCCTGACTTTCCTTTTGTACTCCACCCTAACGGCGGCCACGGGTGGGGATCCCATCCTGGGGGCCATCCTCTATCCCATCGGTTTCGTCTACATTATTCTGGGGGGCTATAATCTGTATACCGAGGATACCCTTCCCCCAGTGGCCCTGGTGCTGGAGCGATTGGCCAGCTTTCCCGCACTGTTTCGGGTGTGGGGCATTGTGCTTACCGCCAACTTTATCGGGGGCGGGTTTGGTGCGCTGCTCCTCTCAACGACTGGAGTGCTGTCCCCCGAAGCGACTACGGCAGCAACGGAGATCTCCATGAAGGGGCTTGACACGCCTTTCGCGGATCTCTTCTTCAAGGCACTGGTGGCCGGATTCATTGTCGCGGGTGTCGTCTGGCTCAACTTTACGGCCCGAAGCGTGACGAGCCGGTTTCTGCTCACGTATGTGGCCTTTCTGTGCATCCCGCTCGGCGACCTGTATCACGTGGTGGTCTCGTTTACTGAGCTGACGTACCTGACGATTGGGGGGCACGCGGCGTTTGTCCCCGGATTCTTCGGGTTCGTACTGCCTGTGATTTTGGGCAACACCGTAGGGGGCGCCATCCTGGTCACGGTCGTGAACTACTTCCAGACCACCGAGCGACGCCTGAAGATGGCTCGCGGCGGAGCAAATCGGCAGCTGTCGATGTCCGAGATGTTCTTTGGTGGGATCGTGGGACGGTCCTACGTTCCCGTGAACAAAAGCCACGAGGCGGTGGAGGGAAATGGTCGAGGATGATTGTCGCCAGTGCCGCCTTCCCATGCCGCCTTTCCGCTCGGGGGCACCGCTGAACCACAGCACGGCTGGACACGAGTAGGGACTGTGTCGTTGTCCTTGGCTTGCGGTCTCTAGCGGAGACACAGCGGAGAGCAAAAGAGCCCGTTCGCTCGGACGGACTCCGTGTAGAGTCCAGCTCCGCCAGCACGAGGCGTCAGGTGCGCGGAGGGGCGAGCGGGGCGTGTCGAAACGGGCGCCTGGGCTTCCCCACCTCCACACGCGGATCCGAGAGACGGTCCATCCTCAACCGCGGCTACTCCGTTCCGTTCTTCAGCGCCTCCAGGGCCTCCTGCACGTCGTCGTCCACCGGCAGTGCGTCGACGCGGTCCGTGAGGGCCGCAATCGTGGTGCCCACCTGCCACGACACGGGCGCGTCCGGCTCCTGCAGCAGCCGACGATAGAGCAGGAGGGAGCGCCCGAAGCAGGCCCCGGCTTCTTCGGCCTCCTCACGCTCGCGGTGCGCCTCGCCCTGTACGTTGAGCAGGCGGGCGAGCGTCTGCGCGGCCTCGGGCACGAACCGACCGCCGTCCGTGCACATGGCGAGGAGCGTCTCGGGGGGAAGGGTGCGCAGGTCGGCCGCGGTGCCGTCGAGGTGGATGCGCACGGCCTCGTCAATCTGATCGAGGACGGCTTGGGGCTGGCCCGTGCGGCCCGCCGTCACAATCTCGGCCAGGGCCTGTCCGAGCTGGCGGATCTGTCGCATGAGCACGTCGCGCTGAATCATGTCGGGAACGGCAATGGAACGACGGGCGCAGTAGGGGGCAGGCAGGGGGCCTGTCCGCAGCCTCCTGCCTGCCGAGGGCTTGGCACGGAAAAGAAAACGGCCCGCCCTTTGACCGGCGGGCCGTGTCAAAAGAAAAGTGTTGAGCGGAGGGGACGTTACGCGGCGTCGCTCTGGTCGTAGGAGAAGCTTTCCTGCACCGAGCGGTCCTGCTTGTGAACGACCAGCGTGCTGGGCACGCGCTCCTTCGCAGCGGTACGCCCGGCGCTCACGGCTTCCTTCTTCGTGTCGTGCGTGCTCACGGTCTCGTCCTCGCCCTCAATGGTGACGGACCACCCCTGGTCGCTTGGCACCACATGCAGCACGCGTTCCTCCACGGCCGCCTGTTGGGCGTCGAGCATCTGCGAAAGCGCCTCCAACTTCTGGGAGAGCTGGCCCACGCGACGCGAGAGTCCCCGCACCTCGTCGCGCGAGGGAACGCCGATCCGGCCAAGCGTGCCGCTGAGCGTGTCCGACACCACCTTCTCCACAGATTCCGTGGCGTCATCGAGGCGCTGGGTCACGTCGTCCGCAAACGCCTCCTGCCGCTTGCGCAGGGTGTCCGTCGCCTCCTCAAACTGCTTGCGGCGCTTGGACTCGTAGCTCTTGCCTCGTTCTACGAGATTCTGAAACACCTTGTCGCCCTCCTCTTCGAGTCGCTCCAGGGCCCCGAGGCCGGCCAGCCAAATCTCGCGGGCCTGCCCCGTGACCTCGTCCGGCAAGTTTTTCAAGGCGAATCCCTCGGGCTCTTCCGAAGGCGATGTGCTGTCTTGTGCCGTCATGACGGTTCTCCGTTCGTTGGTCCGAAATGTAGAAACAGTGTGGACGCAGGAACTGGGTGCCTGCAAATATCAATAATTCAATAACGCAGCGCGTCATTGGTTCCGATTGGCGTGACGCGGTGCGTTATGAGAGCGATTTGGAGCGTTGGCCCTCCATGAAGGGAGTTGTGTCTGCCATCCTGTCAGAAGAGCGGACGGTGGTATGCTTTTCGTTTTCGTTGTACATGCGTAACAAACTGTCGCTGGGTTTCCGCCCGCCCTGTGAGGGCCGGAAAACGGCGATCCGCTGAACTTTCGACCGAACAGGATTGCTGCTTTATGAATCTCCAAAAGTTTACCGTCAAGGCGCAGGAGGCCGTTCAGAAGGCCATGGAACTGGCGGCCTCGCACCAGCACCAGGGCATCGAGCCGCCGCACCTGCTGGAGGCGTTCCTGAGCGACCCGGACAGCG
>JBKHEM010000037.1:0-19412 GCA_046540815.1 Salinivenus sp. | reverse complement strand
ATCGTGGCCAGGACCGAGGACTGATACGAAAACACCGCCCGGAGCCACGTGGCCACGAGGATGGAACCACAGATATAGTACATCTGCACGAGGCGCGAGGACCCGACCCCGAGAACGTACGTGTCGATCAGCCAGACGCCCGTCGTGAAGGGGTCGGACTCCGCCTCCGTAAAGGTTTGCAAGAAGGGAATCAACATCCCGATGCTGAACCCTTCGAGCATAGACGAAAGAAAGGCGACGGCGCTGGTGCCGAGCACGTAGTGCCAGTACTTCTGGAAACTCGGCAGCAGGACTCGGAGGTCGGAGCGGGAGGGGGCGGTGCTTGTGCTCACGATGTTGTTGTTGAGGGAGGAGGCACGAGGACTCGCAAGATACGCGGACGTCCCCGGACGTGGAGGGCACGTTGACCCTCTTTTCTACTGAAGAATTGGTGTGGCCCCACTGCGCCTCTGGATGATATTTGCATTGACGCCCTCGGCCGCTGTCTATCCGTTAGGGGCGCGGAGTGTGGTCCGAGGTGAAGAACGACGCCACTTCGATGGTATCAACGACATATATTCCGTTGGGGACGTAGAACGGGCGGGTCTCCAGGTGGTCAGGGCCGGAGCGGAAGACCATGGCCGCGCTCCGCACGGGCTGCTGGTCCGAAGGAGAGGTCGGATCAAAAAGACGGAGACGGAGGGAATCGCCGGGGGCCAGGGGCCCCGATGCCGCAGACGAGGGCATTTCCGAGGAGTCTGCACGTCCCCAAACCGTGAGGGTGCTGCCTTCGCCCGTCCAGGTCCCGGTTCCGGCGCAGTCTCCCTCCTTGTTGACGATGGCAATCTCAAGCGGGGGCGGAATCGCCATCTGGTCCTGCTCGACCGTGAGGCTCTCAGGCAAGACCAATGTTGCGTTCGTCGCGGTCCGGTCTGGACAATCCGTACGAGACTCTTGGGCCGTCCCCGAGGAGGGGGCCAACACAAGGGCAAGGAGTCCAATAAGAAGCGCCAGGGCTCGGTCTCGACCAGTCACAAACGCAGAAGAAGATTGTCTCAATGAAATCCAGAAAACAGTATATCAGGGCCCTCTCCAGCATCCATGGGACCATCGGTTGGTCACGAGCAGACATTTGGTGTACTCTTGTGTGGGGGAATGGATGAAGAGAAGACTAGACCGAGGGCCAGAGGCGGAGAGCTGGGGCCGAGAGACCGGCAGATTCGGTAGAAGGGGAAAAAAGCACCCAGTCCAGTCAGACCCGTTACAAATCCGCGATAAATAATGTGCGGGGGGCCGGCCGCGATCCGAGAGAAACAAAGCGTGTGGCCCCTCAATAGGGATTGATGAACCAAACACTACAGACCCCTTCTTTGTCGGATCAATGCCGGATATTCCGGTGGAGGTGACTCTTCAGCACCCTTTTTTCTTCCCGATTTGTCTCCCTGAGTCGGTTGCCCCATTCCAGAACGGCACGTGAGGGCCTGCGGCCCCATGCAACGTGGGAGGATGGTTTGCTATGAACGGACACGTGCTGGTACTCAATCAAGACTATAGCGCGCTTACGGTGTGCAGTGTCCAGCGCGCAGTGATCCTGATCCACTTGCAGAAGGTGCACCTGGTAGAGGCTGCCGACGAGCGGTTCGTGCGGTCGCCCAGTACAAAGCTTCCCTGGCCGCGAATCGTCCGACTGAAGCAATACGCCCAGGTGCCGTACAAACGGGTTATGCTGTCCCGGAAAAATGTGCTGAAGCGCGACCGCAACACCTGCCAGTATTGCGGGGCACAGAGCAACCTGACCATCGACCACGTGGTGCCGAAGTCTCGGGGGGGACGCGATACCTGGGAGAACCTCGTTGCAGCCTGTGTGTCGTGCAATAATCGAAAGGGGGATCGGACCCCTGAAGAGGCCGGCATGGAACTGGTCCGTCAGCCGTTTCGCCCCAGCTACGTCATGTTTCTCCGCGACTTTGCCGGAGCGGTCGACGACGCCTGGAAGCCGTATCTCTTCCTTTCCTGAGAGGGACGTTGGGCACGCAACCTCCACGGGTTGTCCGCGTCCCACACCCACACTCCCCTCACCGAATCCTCCGTATTTGTGAGTACGCCTCTTACGCGTCGTGTAGCGCAGGCTGCCTGGCTTCTCCCACTGTTCTTTCTGGGCATCTCGTTGCACCAGGGCTCGGTGGTCTACGACCTCTTTACCACGAACGCGAACGGGACCGAAGTGACGGCGGAGGTGCAGGAGATCCACATCGAAAACCGGACGCAGGTAACGTACGATTACGTGAGCCTGCGCATCCCGCTTCCGGATGGTTCTGTCCTGACCCGAGAGCGCCTTTCGCTGCCCCACGGCATCGTGCCGGCCCTGGACGGCAAGGAAACGCTGTCCGTGCGTGTGGGCTCTGGTCCGGATCCCTCCCTCGTAATCACCGAGCCGATTGGACCCACCCCTGTCGTGGAGACGCAGATGCGAATTGCAGGCATCAATGGTCTCATGAGCTTTGGGGCTGCCGTGCTTTTTGGCGTCTGCGTGTTTTACTGGAACCGGAGCCTCCGGCGCCAAGGGGATCCGGCCGACCGGGGCGTCTCGGAGCCCGATCCCGACCACCCGGCCGGCACAGTTGTTCGGACGTGATTTGCATTTCTGCTGTCGGGCTTCCCTCTCCCACACAAACGGACGGCCCACGGTTCGCCTCTGAGCATTCGGCTCCTCGTCGTGGAGAGATGCGGAGGACACGCTCCTGCTGTGGTCTTTAGGGGCGAGAGGAACGTAGCACACCGCCTTTGTCCTTCGTGTGTCTGGCTCGTTGAGTCGTCTGGAGGGGCATTCGGGGGCGGACGATTGGCTTCTAGGGCCGAGTGGCCGCGCGCGTTCATTGCCCGATGGCTCTATCAGCGTCCGGGGGAGCCGGCATCGAGATAGATGTCGCACTGGCACCGTCCGTCACGCACACGACGTGACAGGCGGCCCCGTCCAGGTCTATTCTCCGGGGACGGATCTCTTAGGAGATCAGGGTCAGCTGAGTAAATCTGACGCCTTTCGTGTTGGGACCCATCCCGGCCCTTTGGGGGAGTGCTTCGGACCCCTTTACCCACCCCTTCTTCGGAAGAAGCGGGCCACGCGAAACGTATCCCATTCTGTTCTATAAATATTCATAGATGTAATCGAAAAGGCACATGTGCGCTCCACCATGAATGGCACCTCGCTTCACCTACCGGTGTCGGCCACGGTGCTTTTAGAGACCGTTTTGGCGGAGGCCCCTCTTCTTGTGATGTTGCTTGATGACCAGGGCCACATGCAGTACGTGAACCCTGCTGTGGAGAAACTTACGGGGTATGCGGACCACACCCTTGTCGACACGAGCGTGTGTGACCGCTTCATACCGGAGGACGAGCAAGAGGAGGTGCGGGCGGGCTGGGTACAACTGTGGACCGACGGGAACATCTTACACACACGCCATCACTGGAGGACCAAAGGGAGGGGCCGTCGGCACCTCAACTGGAAGGCAACTCGCGTAAGGGGCAAAACGGAAGAAGAGTACGTACTGGCGATGGGAACCGATTCTACGGCTCAACAGCAGTTGGAAGAAGATGTCCTCACCGTAAGTGAAGAAGAGCGCCGCCGAATTGGACAGGAGCTACACGATGGACTGGCCGCAGACCTGACGGCGGCGGCGATGAGTCTTGAACTGCTTCAGCGTGGGCTCCGACAAGGGAAGGCCCGTCCCTCAAACGAGGTCCATGGCCGCCTGGCAAGTATTTTGGGGAGTGTGCGTGACGGAGCGAAACAGGCTCGCTCTTTGTCCCATCTGCTTGCCGCCCCCTCCATTGAGCCGGGAAATGTATCCGAGGCTCTCGGCGACCTGGTGCGAAAACACGAAGAGATTTCCGGGACGGCCTGCCGTCTTCACCTCCCGGTGCAGGAGGTTCCCACAATGCCGGACGCGTCGGTGTCGAGCCACCTGTATCACATTGCGCAGGAAGCCATCCGGAATGCCATCAAGCACGCGAATGCCGACTGCATTGACGTCCGCCTTGCCGTACAGCCCCAGGGGCAAGAGGAAAGAACGGACGAAGACACTTCGGCTTTCGACGATGGAACGAAAGTTGTTCTCCAGATCCAGGACGACGGGGACGGGTTGCCGGAGGACGTACACGCGGCGGTTGTGGACGCCTGGGGCTGTGAGGGAATGCCCCGTAGTTGCGACTCTGGGCTTGGGCTTCACCTGATGCAGTATCGTGCAGACCTGATGGGGGCAACATTGGTGATCGATTCGAGTCCTGGGGACGGAACGACGGTTACTTGTAAGCTTCCACTGAGGGCAAAAGGAGAGGTCTCATGACTTGGCCTCCGTGACGTTCTTTTGCCTCCGGGAGGAAACCGGCCGCCAGGGCGGCCCGATCGTCGGCAAGACAACAGGGAATTGGATTCCTACGTTTTATACCTCAACCGTATGACTGCCGTTGGCTCCCCCGTTTCGGACGGGACAAATCAACCCCAAGCTGAACGGGACGCACGGAGTGCTCAGCGAACGTCCGACTCGTCGGAAAGAGAAGGAGACGCAACCGTTCCCCCGTCGCTTCTTGAGCGCATCCGTTGGATTTTTGACGAGCCAGGTCGCACGTCGGACGAAAAGATCCAAGAGGCCCTCCGGTGGGGCGTCGAATATTTTGACGTGGAAAATGGCCACCTCGTCCACATTGACCCGGCGGACGGAACCCACGAGGTGGTTCATCTGAGCGAACCGCATCCGGCCCTGCCAGCTGGCGAACAGGTCCCGCTGGCGGACACGTACTGCCGGATGGTGATTGCCAATGGGGAGACTCTTCTGGTGACCAACGCTTCGGAGGAGGGATGGGCCGATGATCCAGCGTATAGATTCTTTGAGTTTGGCTGCTATCTGGGGACGAAGGTCGTAACTGGATCCCAGTTTTATGGAACGCTTTGCTTTGTGGATCGGGCGTCCCGGGAGAGTGTGGACCCCAATGTCGACCGGGCGGTGTTGGAGGGGCTTGCGCAGGAGATTGGGGAAGAGCTCTTCCGGCGCACATCCGAGGCCGCGGTCGAGGTGGGGGGGGATGTGCAGCGGATGTCCAATTTGCTTCGGGGCCGGGTTCGGGATGCCACCAGCACAGGCGGATGGGAATACGACCCCTCCACGAGTACGGTGAGCGGGACGTCGCAACTGGGGCGTCTCGTCGGGGACCCGGGAACGACCGATTACGATTTGACGGCGGCCCTTCGTTTCTTTCCGCCAGCGGCGCGAGAGCGGCTGCGGCGCGCGGCTCGGAACTGTCTGGTCGAAGGGACGCAGATCGACGTTGACGCCTCTCTCATCCGGACGGATGAGCAGCGCCGGTGGGTTCAGGTGCGGGGAGAACGTTTGGTTACGGACGAAGGCCCGCCTCGCCTCGTCGGCACGGTGGACGACATTACGGCCCGGAAACGGGCGGAGCGGGCCCTCCAGGAAGAGCACAATACGCTGCAGCAAATGTATCGCATCGCCGCCGACTGGGAGATTGCATTTGAGGAAAAGGTGCGGAGGATGATTGAGGTCGGCCGTAATTTTCTTGGATTGCCGTACGGGTTTCTCACGCGAATTGTGGATGGGGAGCAGCGCATCGTGAAGGCCCGCGGTACTCACGCGTTGCTGCAGGAGGGTGCAAGTTGCCCTTTGTCGGAAGCCTACTGCCGAAAGACAATCGAGGAGGACCGGCTCCTCACCGTCCATAATGCGGAGGCGGCCGGCTGGGGCGGAGATCCGGCCTACGAAAAGTTTGAGTTGGGGACCTACATTGGGGCGCAGGTGCGAGTGGATGGGGAGTTGTACGGCACAATTTGTTTTGCCTCATCCGTGCCTCGAAAGGAGCCCTTTTCTGAGCAGGCCGAGATGGTGGTGGAGCTCATGACCCTTTGGATCGGCTACGAGCTGTCGCAGTTGCGGAGTCGAGAGCAATTGCAGCGCCAAAACGATCGACTGGAACAGTTTGCAGGCGTTGTGTCGCACGACCTGCGCAATCCTCTCAACGTCGCCAAAGGTCGCCTGAGTCTGGTGCGGGAGGAGGCCCCTCTGGGACCCGAGATGCTGGTCCATCTGGCGTCCATCGACGATGCCATCGACCGAATGGACGAGATCATTCAGGACGTTCTGGCGCTCACCCAGGGAGAGCACTCGGTCAATCAAGAGGCGTGTGAGTCCCTTTCTCTTGCGGAGAGTGCGCGCACTTCCTGGGACACGGTGGATACCGGCCCCGCGACCCTTGGCGTTGAGGAAAACCGTTCATTGTATGGACACCGGGGGCAGTTGCGACGGCTGTTGGAAAACCTGTTTCGGAATGCAGTCGAGCACGCGGGGGAGACGGTGACGGTGTGGGTCGGGGCCCTCGACGACGGGTTCTACGTGGAGGACGATGGACCCGGAATTCCGGCGTCACAGCGGGATGCGGTGGTGGAGGAGGGGCACTCCTCGTCCAAGGAGGGGACGGGCCTAGGGCTTAGCATTGTGCGCTCCATTGTCGAGGCACACGGAGCCTCCCTCGAAATCGTTGACGGGCGGGCTGGTGGGGCGCGCTTCGAGGTGAGAGGCGGCACGTTTCGGCACGCAGAGGAGCCGTCGCACACGGGGGCGTAACGACCGGGGGGGAGGGCAAGGGCTCCGGGCCGTTGTCTAGGAAGAGGCGTACCGGTAGAGGTGCGCGACTTGCTCCGGATCGGTGCCCTTCATGTAGTGGAGCCAGAGGTAGAAATTCCGGAGCTGTTGTCGGAGGGCCCCGTTTCGTTCGAACCGTCGAGCGGAGGTCGTGACGGCGGTATCCAGAAAACGAAAGCCGCCCCGGTCGTGCAGGCGAGCGGCCAGTTCTAAGTCTTCAAAAATGGGCCATTCGGGATATCCTCCGACGGCTTCGAAGGCCGAGCGCTCGACGAAGAGACCACGGTCCCCAAAACAAATCCGAACCCAGGGCCACCGCGTACACCAGGCGTACAGGCGAAGCAGCGGGGAGGTACGGTCGAATTGGAGTTGGAAGGTGCCGGCCGCGGCGGCGGAAGACGCCAGCGTCTCGCGAATGCGCGACAGGCCGTTCAGGGGCAGAAGCGTATCGGCGTGAAGAAACAGCAGCACGTTGCCCGAGGCCCCCTCTGCCCCTCGATTCAGCTGTCGAGCCCGCCCCCGAGGGGCGCGGAGAACCCTTGCCCCCCAGGTGCGAGCCTCCGACACCGTCGCATCGTCCGAGCCACCGTCCACCACCACGACCTCAAGCGGCCCGGCCTGTACCCGAACGCGCTCCAGGGTCGCACCCAGCACGGACGCCTCGTTTAGGGTCGGGATGATGACGGACACAAGGGAGGGAGACACGGGGCAGGGGACGGAGGCTGCGGAGAGACTACCAGATCATTTGCTTCATGCAAAACACCGACCCGCCGGCCTTCAAAAACTCACTGGTGTCCAACTCCACGGGCCGGAAGCCGTGGGCACGAAGGCGCCGGTTTGTTTCGTCACACCCTTCCTGAATCAGCACGTGGGTGCCGTCTGGGCAGTGGGCGTTACAGGCGAACTGGTGGCGGGCCTCCGCGTCGGGGGCCTCAATCACAGTGTCGAAGCACTGATCGATGAGGGCCAGCCCCGTCTCGTTGAAGGCCGCCGGGGCAACGAGCACGTGCCCGACATCCAGCGGGCAAAAGCAGGTGTCGAGGTGGTAGAAATCGGCGTCGACGAGCCGGAGGAGGACAATGGGCACGTTCAGCAGATCACTGAGTGCCTCGTAGGCTTCGGGCGTGGTACGGAAGCCGTGTCCGCCCCAGAGGAGGTGGCGTGAGGGGTGCCAAATGGCGTCGCCCATCCCCTCAAGATCCGCGTCTAACTCGTCGGGGAGGCGCTTGATCTCAAAGCCCTGCTGCTCGAAAAATTCAGCGTAGTAGGGGACCTCCGGCTTGCGTTCCTCTGCGTGCATGCGGCTCAGGACCACGCCGCGCGTGTCGGTCTCGGGTTTGTAGTAGGGAAGGGTCTGGTTGGCGCAGAACACCATGTCGGGAAGCCCGGGCTGGCCCGTGGTCACGAGAGGGTCCACGTCGAGAGCCGTGTAGACTGCCCGGAGGGCCTTCCACTGCTGGAACGCCACCGCTTGGTTCACACTCCCCACATGCTCGGACATGTGGGGATTGATCACGTACTCCACGTCGAAGTGGGTGGGGGTCGTGAGGACGACGCGCGTCGGTCGCGGACGGGAGGGGCGTTCGGGAAGGGAGAAATCGACAGTCTCCGGCGACGAGTAAATCATAAGCGAACGGGGGGTGCGAAAAGACGAGCGACTGTCCTCAAACTACGGGCTGTCATTGGAAAATGCAGCCCCCGACTTGGCCGGATCGGGGCCGAGGAATTGGCCCCATCACTTTAGGACACCGCTCCGAAAATCCTCCTTGTCGTCACTCCGGCTCGAGTCCAAAACGACGATGGTGTACGGACGGCAGTGGGAGTCCCTGTTCTTTCGAGACCCTCAGTCGGGACGGGCCCGAGCGAAAATGCAGCGGCTTAGATCTCGGATGTTCGGGGCCTCCAATCGGGGCAAGCAAAGTGATCGGCAGCCGTATCGAGGAATCAGAAGTCTTTCCGCACAAACCAGTAGCCACTGACGCCGTAAATCGCTCCGCCGAAGGCCACCGACGACCACAAGGGGTACCAGGACTCTATGGGATCGTCCCGGGCCAGGCGCACCACAATCTCCGTGACCTCTGCAAAGTTGGGGAGGAGGTGGTACAGCCCCCAGAACACCGGCCGGCCCACCGATCCCAGGAGGGGACCGATGCCGTCCGCGCCGGCGAGCACGACGGAGACAAAGATGAGGCCGTAGGACACGATGAGGGCCAGCGCCGTGCTTCCCGTCCACACCCCCATCAGCATCACGGCCGCGTACATGACCGCGAACATCGCGACGACCAGCACAATGGAGAGGAGGAAGCGCGGATGCCATACGCCGGACTTTATCGACATAATCAGCCAGGTGCCTCCCATCAGATACACCGTCAGGATGCTCACGAGCCCCCACACACCCAGCACGTGCCCCACCAGGGCCCGGACGCGACTCATGGGCTTGGACAGCAGCAACTCCACCCGGCCGGGGGCTTGCAGGTCCGGAAAGAGGGAGGCGGAGGCAAAGAGGGCGAGCAGGATGCCGAGCCAGTAGGCCAATCCGGCGACGATCGCCTCGACAGTCACCACCACGTTCGTCAGCGAAAACTCGGGCCCCTCTCCACCCCCCTGGCCTTCGGCGGAGGGATCGGGGCTGGCGTCCTGCCCAAACAGGCGGAGACCCTCCAGCGACCCTTCCACCACGTCCAGGTTAAGGGCAAACGTGACAACCAAGAGCACCAGGGAGCTGATCACGAAGAGGCCGAGCACGACCTTCTTCGCCCAGAGCTCACGAAAGGTGAGGAGAAAGAGTCCGTAGAGCGGGCGCATGGGGAGGCAGAAAGCGGCGGGGCAGGCTATTCGGGAACGTCCACGTCGGCCGAGTCCACAACGTCGATGAAGTAGTCCTCGAGGGAGCGGCGAAGGGGGGTGATGGATTCGATCTGGACGTTGGCGGCCCGGAGACGATCGAGCACTTGATTCAAGGTGTCTCGATCTGCGGCCTGGACGCGGTACTGCTTCAGGCCGGGGGCGGAGGGGGACTCGTTCGGGGAGGGGCTCAGGATGGAATCGTCCAGGACATCGTCGGGGACCGGGGTGGAGACCAGGTCGTAGACCCGCTCCACGGCGGTGAGTTCGGCGATCGTGCCCTCTCGCACCAGGGTTCCGTCCCGCAAGATTGCAATGCTGGAGCAGACCTTCTCGACCTCCGACAGAAGGTGGGAGTTAAGGAAAATGGTCGCCCCCTCGTCCCGCAATTCCAGCACCAGGTCGCGGAGCGTGCGGCGGCCGACCGGATCGACGCCCGATGTGGGTTCGTCGAGAAAGAGAAGGTCGGGGTCGTTGAGGAGGGCCTGCGCGAGGCCAAGGCGCTGGAGCATTCCCTTGGAAAACGTCTTGACCTTCGTGTCGCGCCGCTCATAGAGTTCAACGCGGCGGAGCAGGGCGTCAATGCGGTGCGTGCGCTCTGCGCCTGACACGTCTGCCAGCCGGCCGTACACGTGGAGCGTCTGCCGGGCCGTGAGAAAGCCCGGAAACTGGTGGTTTTCCGGCAGGAAACCGATGCGCCGGCGCGCCTCCGGGGCGCGGACAGGGGTTCCAAAAAGACGAGCGGATCCACCCGAGGGATAGACGAGCCCAAGGAGGATCTTCACGAGAGTGGTCTTTCCGGCCCCATTTGGGCCTAGCAGGCCGAAAATCTCCCCCTGCTCAACCTCCAAGGACACGCCGTGCAGCGCCTCCACCGCAGACCGAGAGAAAAGACCCGTTTGGTAGGTCTTTGACAGATCGGTGACGGAAATCGCAGGAGGCATATGTGGCCGTTGGAATTAGTCGGCGCCTTCGTCGAGGGAGTCGCCCGGAGAGTCGGAAGCATCGGGGAGCGGGTCGGGCGTCCGGGGCGGCCCGTCGCTTTCGTGGGTTGGACGGACCGTGCGCTGCGGGAAAGGAATCTCCACGCCCTGCTGGTCAAAGGTTCGCTTCAGGCGCTGGCGCAGTTCGAGTTCCCCAGCGAACTGTTCGCCCGGCTTCACCTTAACCGCCACCCGGGCAGTGACCGAGGAGTCCCCAAAGTCCATGAGACCCTGCACTTGAGGGGTGTCCTCCAGCACAATGTCCGGATGTTCGTCCACCCAGTCCTGTGCCACCCGTTCCATGATGGGGAGGATGGCATCAATGTCTTGTTCATAGCTGAGACCGACGGGAACCACAACACGGGCCCAGTCGATGCTTTTGTTACCGAAGGTTCGCACCTCGCCCGCGGGAACCATCACCAACTCGCCGTCAAACTTGCGCAGCTGGATCAAACGCACGCCGATCGACTCGATGGTGCCGGTGTGGCCGTCGATCGTCACGAGGTCGCCCACGCGGATCACGTCGTCGAAGAGGAGAAACACGCCCCCGATGACGTCCTTGACGAGCGTCTGCGCCCCAAACCCAATGGCGAGGCCCGCAACCCCGGCCGTGGCCAGGAGGGCGCCGATGTCGAGGCCCACCTCGCTCAGAATCATGATCCCAGCAATGGCCCACACGGCGTAGCCAGCAATCGACTTGAGGAGGTTGCCGAGCGTGACCGCGCGCTGCCGCTTCGGGTCGGACGGCGGAAGGTCTTCTACCCGCGAGATCCACTGTTGAACGCCGCGGCCCACGACCTGGAGAATCACGAAGGCGATGCCGAGAATGAGGATCACCCGGAGGGCGCCGGCAAGCACCGCACGCCAGGTGAACGGGGGAACCCAGCTCTGGAGAAAGACGGAAGCGGGCGAAGCAGTCGACTGCCCCAGAAGGCTCAACACAGAGTGAGTCATGAGGGAACGAGTGCTAAGAAAAGAGAGGCGCTGCGCCTATGCGTCTGTCAAGGCGTCAATCCCAGGCAACGGAGCGCCTTCGAGTAAGGTAAGCATCGCACCCCCGCCCGTTGAGACGTGGCTAATCTGGTCGGCGTGGCCCGATCGGTTGAGGGACGAGACAGAATCTCCGCCCCCAACCACTGAAAAGGCCCCATTCTGCGTGGCCTCCGCCACGGCTTCAGCAATGCCTTCCGTGCCGTTGGCGAACTGCTCGATTTCAAACACGCCCATGGGCCCGTTCCAAACGATCGTTGCGGCCTCGGCGATGATCTCTCGGTAGTCGTCGAGCGTTTTCGGCCCAATGTCAAGCCCCATCAGGCCCTCTGGAATGTCGCCCTCCGCAATGGAGGCCTCCGCATCGGCGTCGGGCGACGCGGCGACCACGTGGTCACTGGGAAGGTGGATGCGCCCATCTGCGTCGTTGTACAAGGTTTCGGCCGCATCAAGCCGGTCGTCTTCGATTCGAGACTCCCCGACTTCGTGCCCCAGGGCCTTTAAGAACGTGTAGCTCATGGCACCGCCCACGAGGAGTTCGTCTGCGGTGTCGTTGAGGGCCCGGAAGGTGCCCAGCTTGTCAGACACCTTGGCACCCCCCAAGATGGCCACCATCGGGTGTGCAGGATCGTCTCGCACCTTTGTGAGCGCCTCAATTTCCGATTCCATGAGACGTCCCATCACAGCCGTCTCCACGAACTGCGCCACGCCGGCCGTGGAGGCGTGGGCGCGGTGGGCCGCCCCGAACGCATCGTTCACGTAGATGTCGGCAAGGGCGGCCAGCGCCTGCGAAAAGTCTTCGTCGTTGGATTTTTCGCCGGGATCGAAGCGCGTGTTTTCGAGCAGGATCACGCTCCCGTTGCTCATGCCGGCGACGACTTCTTCGACCGTGTCGCCAATCGTGTTGCTCGAAAACCGAACGCGCTCGTCGAGGAGCGTGCCCAGGTGGTCGGCCACGCAGGCGAGGCTGAGGTCGGGCGTGGGCTGGCCGCCCGGCCGGCCCAGGTGGCTGATCAGGATGGCCTTGCCGCCGCCGTCCAGCACGTGCCGAATGGTCGGCAGGGCGGCCCGGATGCGCGTGTCGTCGGCTACGGTCGGACTGCCGTCCGCCGAAGTGTCGAGAGGGACGTTAAAGTCCACTCGGATCAGCACGCGCTTGCCACGAACGTCGATGTCGTCGAGGGTGAGCTTCGGCATGGGCGAGGGGGCGTCCATGAAAGGAGGATGGAAATGGGGGGCGGAACCCCGTGCCAGGCTACGACAAGTCGTCGAGCGTTTCCACGAGATCAACCGTACGGCACGCGTAGCCCCACTCGTTGTCGTACCACCCAACCACCTTGACCTGCGAGCCGGCCACATTCGACCACGGGGCGTCGTAGATGCAGGAGTGCGGGTTGTGGATGATATCGCGCGAGACAATCGGGTCGTCGCTGTAGGCCAGAATGCCCTCGAGCTCTCCATTCGCGGCCTCGCGGAAGGCCTCGTTGACGTCGTCAATCGTCACGTCTTGTTCGACGACCGCGGTGAGGTCCGTAATGGACCCATCGGGGGTCGGGACGCGCATGGCCATGCCGTCGAGCACACCATCGAGGTGCGGCAGCACCTTGCCGACCGCTTTCGCGCCGCCGGTGGTGGTGGGAATGATCGACTCGGCCGCGGCGCGGGCGCGGCGCAGATCGCCGTGAGGCCCGTCAACGATGTTTTGGGAGGCCGTATACGCGTGCACGGTGGTCATCAGGCCGCTCTCTACGCCAAACGCGTCGTCCAGCACCTTCACGAGCGGCGCCAGGCAGTTCGTGGTGCAGCTGGCATTGGAGACCACCTCCTCCTCGCCCGTCAGAATGTGGTCATTCACACCAAGAACGACCATGGCGTCGACCTCGCCCTTGGCAGGGGCGCTAATCACAACCGTATCCGCCCCGGCGTCCAGGTGCTGCGCTGCCTTGTCACGGGTCCGAAAGACCCCGGTCGACTCAATCACAGTGTCGCAGCCAAGGTCGCCCCACGGCAGCTTCGTCGGGTCCCGTTCGGCAAACACGGGGAAGCGGCGGCCGTCAACGACGAGGGCATCGCCGTCGAGTCGCACCTCCCCCGGGAATTGGCCGTGAACCGTGTCGTACTTCAGCAGGGTTGCCAGGGTCTCGGCATCAGTAAGATCGTTGATCCCCACAATGTCGAAGGTGTCGTCATCCCGCTCAAGAATGGAGCGGAAGCAAAGCCGACCGATGCGGCCAAAACCGTTGATACCAAGTTTGATAGACATGAAGGGGAGCCAGTGTGGATGAGAAGGATGGTCGAAGCAGGCACAGCGAGAGCCTCTTGTGCCCGCCGTAGAAAATGTAAGAAAACAGGATCTGGGGTGTGTCGCAAGGGGCAAGGTATGAAATATAGACAAGCCACATTAATAAAGATCACATGCAAAACCACCTCCGGAAAACGTCCGATCGATCGCGGCGGAAACGAACGACGGGCGGCACGTAAAAGCGAATCTGCTGACCCAACCCCTCCTCGTGCCGGGTTGGCCGACGACGACATCCTGCCTGCTCACTCCTTTCGTCACTGTTCGTTCTGCATATGACTGCGCTGAAAACCCCCGAGAAAACCTCTCGTCGCCAAGAGCTTCGCCGGAACTGGCTGGTTGAACTGTACGGGCGGCTCCTTCTCTTTTACGAGGACAACCGCACGCTCGCTTATGGCATCGGTGTGGGGATCCTCGCGTTGGCGCTCTCTGTGCCGGGGTACATGTACTACCAGCAACAGCAGTCCGAACAGGCCAACGAGATGCTGGGGCAGATTCTGCCGGTGTATGAGCAGGGAAACCTCGGACAGGCCCTCGAGGGCACCGGGGACACGCCGGGGCTTCTTGAGATTGCAAACCAGTATGAGGGAACGACCGCTGGCAACCTGGCGGTCTTTTATGCCGCGACGGCGCTCTATGAGCAGGAGGAATACGACCGGGCGTTGGAGTGGTACCAGCGCTTTGAGAAAGGAAATGACTTCATCAGTGCCAGTGCGCTGGCGGGCGAGGCGGCCATTTACGAAACACAGGGCGAGTTTGCGCAGGCCGCAACCCACTACGAGGATGCCGCTGCCCAGTACGAAAACGAATTGACGGCGCCCCGCTACTTGCTGGAGGCCGGGCAGGCCCACGAGGAGGCGGGGGATTATGAGGCCGCGGCCTCCGTGTACGAAGCGATCCTGAACGATTATCCCGACTCCGATCAGGTCACGGATGCGGAGCGCTTCCTCGCGCGAGCGCAGGCACGGCAGGGGGCGTCCGGGTCTGGACCGTCTTCGTAACCCTTTCTTTGTTGATCTGGGGAGCGGAGACCGATCATCTCGTCTACGAATGCTGCTTGCGGTAGGCCTATGCCCACAATCCTGGTGGTCGATGACGAGGCGAGCATTCGCCGGACGCTCCGGGAGATCCTGGAGTACGAGGATTTTGAAGTTGAGGAGGCGGTGGACGGGGAGGAGGCCCTTGCGGCCCTCCGAGAGCACTCGTACGACCTCGTCCTGCTGGACGTAAAGATGCCGAAAGTCGACGGGATGGAGGTCCTCAAGACGATTGCGGAAGAGATGGAGGATCTGCCCGTCGTAATGATCAGCGGGCACGGAACGATTGAGACGGCGGTGGAGGCGACCAAGCTCGGGGCGTTTGATTTCATCGAAAAGCCCCCGGACCTCAACCGCCTGCTGGTCACGGTTCGCAACGCCATGGATCGCGGCGAGCTGGAGGTTAAAAACCGTCGGATGCGGCAGGCCATTAGCGAGCAAAGCACCGGCGATCTGCCCCCAATTATTGGGGAAAGCGAGGGGATGGAGGAGATTAAAGAGACGATTGATCGAGTCGCTCCCACAGAGGCACGTGTCCTTATTATGGGGGAGAACGGGACGGGGAAGGAACTGGTCGCAAAGTGGATTCACCACAAGAGTCCCCGCGCAGACGAGCCGCTCGTAGAGGTCAACTGCGCCGCCATCCCCAGCGAGCTCATTGAAAGCGAACTCTTTGGTCACGAGAAAGGGGCCTTTACCGGGGCCACCCAGCAGCGCATCGGCAAATTCGAGCAGGCCCATGAGGGCACGCTCTTTTTGGACGAGATTGGGGACATGAGTCTCTCGGCCCAGGCGAAGGTGCTCCGTGTCCTCCAGGAAAACGAGATTGAGCGGGTGGGAGGCGAGCGCAGCATCTCGGTCGACGTGCGCGTGATTGCTGCCACCAACAAGCGCTTGATGGAAGAGATTGAGGAGGGCAACTTTCGAGAAGATCTCTATCACCGGATTGGGGTAATCCTGATCGACGTTCCGCCGCTGCGGCAGCGCCGAGAAGACATTCCGTTGCTTACAAAACACGCCGCGGAGCGGTTGGCCCGGCGGAATGGCCTTCCCCCGAAAACCTTTACAGGGGAGGCCCTCGATCGGCTCAAGCGCTACGAGTGGCGGGGCAATGTGCGGGAGCTGTACAACGTGGTCGAACGGCTCCTCATTCTCGCGCCAGATGGCGAGATCGACGCGGCGGCGGTGGACCAATTTGTTCGGCCCGCCACGGGCGCTGAGGCCCCGGCTGACGAGCTAATCGCGACGCACGATGACTTCTCATCGGCACGGGATCAGTTCGAAAAACGCTTTATCGAGCGCAAGCTCAACGAGCACGACTGGAACGTGAGCCAAACCGCCGAAACCATTGGCATTCAGCGCTCTCACCTTTACAACAAACTCAATAAGTACGGCATCGAACGCGACGAATAGTTGCGGAGTGTCCACGGCTGATTCCCGTTCGCGCCCCACCCTCTGCCCCGTTGAACCTTCACCGCGCCGATGGCCGATCCCCTTCTCGACGTACAAGACCTGATAAAAACCTACGAGACGGGTGGAGAGGAACCACTCACCGTGCTCGACCAGCTCTCCCTAACGGTTCCACCGGGCGAGATCCTCGCTGTGGTGGGCGAGAGCGGAACCGGAAAGTCGACGCTCCTGCACCTGCTCGGGGCCCTGGAGCGACCGACGGGTGGAACCGTTCGGTTTCGAGGGACCGATCTTTTCGCAAAGACCGATGAGGAACTGGCGGCCTTTCGCAACCGGTCAATTGGTTTCGTCTTTCAGTTCCACCACCTGCTGCCCGAGTTTACAGCGCTGGAGAATGTAGCAATGCCGGCGTTGATTCGGCACCAGGCCATGGGCCAGGCGCAGGAGCGAGCGCGGGAACTGCTTGCTCTGTTGGGCCTGGAGGCCCGGGCTGATCACCAGCCCAGTGCCCTGTCCGGGGGCGAGAAGCAACGGGTGGCCGTCGCCCGGGCCCTCATGAACGAGCCGGACCTTGTGCTGATGGACGAGCCGACAGGAAATCTCGATGCCCGGACGGCCGACCCCCTGCACCGCGAGATTGAACGCCTGAGTCGCGACCGGGGCCATACCTTTGTTCTCGCCACCCACAACCCCGCCCTTGCTCGCATTGCGGAGCGGGTCCTCCGGCTAGAGCATGGGCGCCTGCACCCTGTCGATGCGGCCGACGCAGTTGAACTCACAGGAAACGCCTCCGAGTCGTCGTAGTCCGCCCGGGGTGGTGCGACGCATCTGCTACAATCATGCGCTGACGTGACGAGGGTGTTGGAGGCGCCCTCCGCTGGCTTGAGGCCGAAACACGGACTGATACGCAAAGGTTCGTTTTTCTCCTTCAAGCCGTTAGCTACCGCCTCCCATGGACGTCATCGATTCCCTTCCGCTGTTTCCTCTGGACCTCGTTCTTTATCCGAGCGAGGACCTCCCGCTCCACATCTTCGAGGAACGATACAAGGAACTCACGCAGTACTGCCTGGAGCACGAAGTGCCCTTTGGCATTGTGCGATCGGAGGAGGATGGGATTGCGGAAGTAGGCACCACCGCACGCATCCGCGAGGTCTTGAATCGGTACGCCGACGGGCGCCTCGACATTCTCGTAGAAGGGGAGGAGCGGTTTCGGATCCGCGAAGTGCACGACGAAAAAATGTACTACACTGCCGACGTGAGCATCGTAGAGGATGATTCAGAGCCGGTAGACCCGGAGTTGCAAGAGCGGGCCATTACCCAGCACATGAAGTTGCTGGAGCTTGCGGGGCGAACGGTGCGTCCGGATCTTTATGACAACGCGGAACCGCTGTCTTTCGTGTTGGCCCAAAATGCTGCCCTGGACGAAGCGAAGAAGCAGGAGGTTCTTGAACAACGGAGCGAAGCCGAACGCATCCAATATCTGATCAAGCACTTTGAAGAACTGATTCCCCGCATCGAGCAGAAAAGCGACGTCAAGCGGCGCATTCGGTCGAACGGACATTTTAAAGATTTTCCGCCCGAGGAGGTGTAACTTGTGTGGTGCACTGTCCTGTTGGACGCACGCACAGTTTCCTCGACATGTCTCAGATTGGACCGTACACCCTTCACAGTATTCAAGCCGGCAGCTTCGGACTCGACGGGGGCGCCATGTTTGGGATTGTCCCCAAACCGCTCTGGTCGCAACGCATCGCACCGGACCGGCAGAATCGCATCCGTTTGGCCGCGCGATGCCTCCTTTTGAAGGGGGAAGAGCGGGTCATCCTCGTTGACACCGGGATTGGAGATACGTTTGCGGGGACGAAGTATGAAGACATCTACGCCGTAGAAACCCCCCCGGATGGACTTCAGGGACAGTTGGCGGAACACGGCGTTGGTCCAGAAGATGTAACGGATGTGTGTTTGACACACCTTCATTTCGATCACTGCGGCGGCAGCACGCGCCGTTCAGATGAGGGAGAGCTCTCTCTGGCATTTCCCAATGCAACCTATCACGTGCAGAAAGCCCACTGGGCGTGGGCACAGGAACGCAATCCGAAGGAGGCACAGTCCTTTTTGGACCGTACCTTCCAGCCAATCGAAGAGGCGAATCAACTTCATCTCATCGAGGGCTCAACAACGCTCTTTCCGGGCGTGTCCGTCAACCGGGTGCATGGACACACCGAGGCCCAGCAAATCGTGACGGTTGCTGATGCCAACCGAACGCTCGTGTACGTGGCCGATCTCCTTCCCACAACGCATCACCTGGCTCCGGCCTGGACGATGGCGTATGACATACGGCCCCTCGTCACCATTGAGGAAAAGTGGGACTTCCTGGAACAAGCCGCAAATTCGGAATGGAACTTGTTCTTTGAACACGACCCGGATGTAGCGATCGCAAATGTGGAACAGACGGATCGCGGATTCCAGGTCGCTCAGCCCCGATCGCTTGGGGAGTTATGAGCGATCGTCGGGCTCCATACACACCTGCACATGTCCTCTTAAGGTCGATTCATTTCTTATGAGCGATTCCCAGACCCCAGAGATTCTTTCGGATGTTCGCGACACGGTCTCGTCGGTTCATCACGATCTGAACAACCCCCTTTCCATAATTTCCGGGAACGCGCAATTTCTCCTCGAACTAACCAAGCAAAACGACGAACTGGATGGCCAGTTTGAGTCGTCGGTGGAAGACATTCAGGCAGCAGCTGAGCGGATGGCGGCCTCGCTGCACCGGCTGGCACGGTTAAAAGAGGAGATTGAGGATGGACTGTAAGGACCGGCTGGGGAACTGCGGGTCGGTGGAAGACAGAAAACGACGGGCCAGGGCGGCCATATTGCTTCTGAATCTTCGGTTCCCTACCCTTCAGAACAAGAGGAATATACCCTTCCTTCGTTGTTCTACGTGTTCTACGGACAACTTCTATCGCCCTCTGCTGAACCGATACGGACGCTTTTCTTGCTCTCGTACTCGAACTGCCCCTCCCCCGCATCAATGGATCGGGGGCAGGGACTCGCGTTGTTCGGGTATGAATCCTAGTCCACCGTCCTGTCCGTGAAATCGTACTCCACAGTGATGTCCGACTCTTCTCTTTGGTTGCCCAAATGGCTCCTCGCTCCGTTCGCGGTTGTACTTCTCTCGTTTGGATTAGCGATCCCGGCTCAGGCCCAGTTGGGTGAGTCC
>JBKHEM010000036.1:0-20355 GCA_046540815.1 Salinivenus sp. | reverse complement strand
GTGGGCCTCGACTCTGAGGAGATCGACTTTCTCCAGGATCTCGCGGCGCAGGACTCCGAGGTACAGCCCTTCCTCATCGGCAACAAGGCCGACGCCGCGCCCGACCTGCCCGTGGCCGATCTCGACGGCCTTTCGTCGCTCACCCTCTCGGCCCTGGAGGCCCGCGAAGATGCCGACGAGCTCCAGCCCCTCCTCGATCGCCTCACCGACACGGTGGCCGAGCACCTGAGCCGCGCCGAGGCCTCGCCCGTCGTCATGAACCAGCGGCACCGCCAGCACCTCCAGGACGCGCTCGAGGCCGTACGGCAGGCCCGCGAGGCGCTCGACGCGGGCGTCTCCGGAGACATGCTGACGCTCGACCTCCGCGCGGCCCTCCAGGAACTGGGCGCCATCACCGGCGAGATTACCAACGAGGACGTGCTCGACCAGATCTTCTCCCGCTTCTGCATTGGGAAGTGACGGCGAACCGCGGTCGGCGGACGGCCGTTTACAATGTCCGTTCGCACACATCACGCACCGTTCTACCATGAGCACGCAGACGAAAGAACGCCCCGGCCTGTCGTGGAAGGAGGTCTGTGAGGACCCCAATCTGCAGGACCTGCCCTACAAGATTGAGACCAACGACCGGGGCCAAATCGTGATGAGTCCGACGTACGCCTGGCACGGCCGTTTTGCCTATCAAATTGCTCAACTGTTAGAAGAGCAGTTGCCGGAGGGGGTATCCTCGGTCGAGACGGCCATCCGGACGGCGAAAGGCACGAAAGTGGCCGACGCCATCTGGTGCACGGCCGAGCGCTGGGCGGAGATCAAGGACGCCTACGATGTGCCGGTGGCGCCCGAAATTTGCGTCGAGGTTCGCTCTCCGACCAACACGGACGACGAGATCGACGAGAAGCGACGGCTTTATCTGGAGGCCGGGGCCGAAGAGGTCTGGATTTGTGACGCGGACGGGCGGCTTGTCTTCTACGATGCGGAGGGGGAGCAGGAGAAATCTCGTCGTGTCCCGTCGTTTCCTTCCCGAATCGATACGTAGCCCCCAGTTTATGTCTGACGCCCTCCGTTCCCAGCTCCTGTACCAGCTCAACGGCACGGTGGCGCGCCGCCCGGCCGACGAGATCCTCCGCAGCGTGCCCCCCGCCGCCCGCGGGGTGCAGCCGGACGGCCTGCCCGAGGCCTACTCGCTCTGGCAGATTCTGGAGCACATGCGCGCCAGCCAGGCCGACTACCTGCGCTACTGCGTCGACCCCGACTACACGTTCCCCGCCTGGCCCGATGACTACTGGCCCGACACCGTGGCCCCGCCTAGCGATGCGGCGTGGACCGACGGCCTCAATCGATTTCGGGCGGACCTAGAGCGGGCAAAGGAACTGGTTCGGAATCCCGATGTCGACATCGGGGGCGACATTCCCCACGCCGACGGGGAGAGGTATCACGGCATGACGTACGCCGGAGAGCTCGCCGGCATCGCCGATCACAATGCCTACCACCTCGGCCAATTCGTGACGGTGCGCCGCCTGCTCGGCGTGTGGCCGCCGGAGGACCTCGATTCGCAGGCGTATTGAGAAGCCTCCCCGGCCGGGCCCTCGTCAGTCGACGCGCACGTAGATCTTTTCCGGACCGTCCCGAGCGGCGGTGCTTGTGACGAACGTGTCGGCCCGCACGCCCCATTGGGTGCGTGCGAGAACGTCTTCCTGGGGCGCCGTCCCGAGCGTGTCGTTTTGGTAGACCTGCACGGTGTCCGGGGACGAAAAGACGAGCGTTTCCGTTCGACCCGTCGTGGTGGGCGTGACGGTTTCTGGTTCGCCGGGGCCGTAGGTCGTGGACTGTCGCCATTCCCAGCGGCCGACGAGCTGCGTGTGTCGGATGCAAAACGAGAGAAATCGAGCGGCCGGAATTTCGGACACGACTCGTGCTTGTTCGAGGCGGTCAGGGAGCAGCCGGACGCAAGAAGAAGGAGGAGGGCACCTCCGAGGAGAAGAGGGCGAATTGAGGCCAGGGCACGGGGAGGGGCATTGAGGTGCGCTACGCGAACGCAGCCCCGCACCATTGTTTCGCCCGGACCGTTTCACAGGCGAGGAGAGTAGAGGTACGCCGACGTATTCTGTGCACAGAAGCTCGTGTGTATCATGTCCTCCGATTCCGATCCCCTCACGGCGCTTGGCCGACTGGAAGCGGGCGGGTTTCGTCGCCTGGCGGCCCGCCTCGCCCTGCTTCGCGCGTACGCCCGCCATCGCGACGACGAGGGCCTCTCCGATGCCCAGGCGCAGGACGACATCGCCGCGGCCTACGAGCAGGGCACCGCCGGCGTCGACGACTGGGTGTACGAGGTCTACGACTCAGTGACGGCGCGCACGCTTCGCCGCTGGGCGAACCAGTTCCGCGAGGAAGGGCTCTCCGGCCTCATCGACCGGCACGGGCGGCGCAGCCGGCGGTCCTACGATTCGTATTTCGGGCCGGGCTCCGAGCTCCGCAAGATCGCCCTCTACTACATCGCCGACCACCCGGACTGCACCAGCACCGAGCTCCGGGATGAGCTGGCCCGGCACGTCGGCGATAACGAGCTCCCGACGCTCCGCACCGTGCAGCGCTTCCTCAGCAAAATGGCCTGATGTCCCGATGGAAAAACCAAATGTCACCCCTTCAGCGGCCCGGTCTTCATTTTGACAAACCACGTGTCGTCCCTCTTCAGGGCGTCTGTATCCCCTTTTTGGGGAGTTACCGGGCACACAGCGCGGGCCCATTCGTTGGGGAAATCCGACGCTGACGGACCCACGCGGTTCTTTTCCACAACGCGGTTCGATTCGCACCCACCATGCATCCAGACTACTTCGAGTACGACGTCATCGTGGTCGGCGGCGGCCACAGCGGCAGCGAGGCCGCGGCTGCGGCGGCCAACATGGGCGCCGACACGCTCCTCATCACGATGAAGCTCGCGGACATCGGGCAGATGTCCTGCAATCCCGCCATCGGCGGCATCGGGAAGGGCCACATTGCACGTGAAATCGATGCGCTCGGGGGCATCATGGGGAAGGCGACCGACCGGGCCGGCATCCAGTTTCGGATGCTCAACAAGAGCAAGGGGCCGGCGGTGTGGGGGCCGCGGGCGCAGTGCGGCCGCCGGGCCTACGCCCGCGCCATCCGGCAGGAGCTGGAGGCCATCGACAACCTCAAGATGCGGTCGGACATGGTGAAGGAGATCCTCACCGACGACGCTGGGGAGACGGTCACGGGCGTCCGTACGAACCTCGGAAAGGAATTCCGCGCGCCCTGCGTGGTGCTGACGACGGGCACGTTCTCGAACGGCGTGATTCACGTGGGAGAGCAGAACTTTGGCGGCGGACGCATTGGAGAGAGCGCCTCGCACGGCATTACGGGCTGCCTGCACGACCTCGGCTTCGAGAGCGGACGTTTAAAAACGGGCACGCCCCCGCGCGTCGACGGCCGCTCCATCGATTACAGCGTCATGGAGAAGCAGCCCGCCGATCCGGATGCGACGGCCTTCTCGTTCATGACCGACTCCCTGCCGCCGGTAAGCGAGCAGCTCTGCTGCTGGCTCACGGACACGACGCCCGAGACGCACGAGGTGCTGCGCACCGGCTTCGACCGGAGCCCGATGTTTACGGGCCGGATCGAGTCGGAAGGCCCGCGCTACTGTCCGTCGATTGAGGACAAGATCGACCGTTTCTCCGAGAAGGACCACCACCAGCTGTTCATTGAGCCGGAGGGGCGCGACACGACCGAGGTGTACGTCAACGGCTTCTCGTCGAGCCTGCCGGAGGAGGTACAGTTCGAGGCGCTCCGCACCGTGCCGGGCATGGAGGAAGCGCACATGCACCGGCCCGGCTACGCGATCGAGTACGACTTCTTCCCCCCGTACCAGATCGAATACAGCCTGGAGACGAAGTACGTGGACGGCCTCTTCTTCGCCGGACAGATCAACGGCACCACCGGCTACGAAGAGGCGGCGGCGCAGGGCATCATGGCCGGCATCAACGCCGTGCAGAAGCTCCGGAAGGCCGACCCCATCGTCCTAAAGCGGTCGGAGGCCTACATCGGGGTCCTCATCGACGACCTCGTGGCGAAGGGCACCGACGAGCCGTACCGCATGTTCACGAGCCGCGCCGAGCACCGCATCCTGCTCCGCCAGGACAACGCCGACCTGCGCCTCACGGAACTCGGCTACAAGCTGGGTCTCGCCTCGCAGCAGCGCTACGAGCGCATGCTGGAGAAGGAGCGCGCCATCGATGTTACACGTGAAACATTGGCCGACACGACGGTGACGCCGGAGCAGGTTGACGACTATCTGCGGTCGGTGGGCACCTCCACGCTCAACCAGCCGCGGCCCGCCATCGAGCTCTGCAAGCGGCCAGAGGTGGACTCGGAGGAGCTCCTGCGCCACGCCGGAATCTACGACGAGGTGGTGACCGAGGCCCCAGGCATGCTGAGTGCGCCCCGTCTCATCGAAATTGACCTCAAGTACGAAGGGTACATCGACCGGCAGCAGCAGATGGTCGAGGAGATGGAGGAGAAGGAGCGCTGGCCGATTCCGGACGACTTCGACTACCACGCGCTCGACAACATCTCGAAGGAGGCCCGCGAGAAGCTGAGCAAGGTGGAGCCAGACAACCTGGGGCAGGCCTCGCGCGTGCCGGGCGTGCGCGCCTCCGACATCTCGGTGCTCATGGTGCTCCTCAAGAATGAGGGCGTAGAGCCCCTCCCGATGGACCGCGACCTCAACGAAGTGGCGGGCGACGGCTTCGGTGTTTCACGTGAAACGGCGGTCGAGGTGGGGTAGGGCGTCTTGCGTAGTGCGTATTTCGTATTCCGTGGTGCGTTGAGTGCAGAACTTTGAGCGCGGAACGTTGAACGTTTCACGTGTAACGCTCCTCATGGATGATCTTACCTGGAATCCGTTTGCCGCCCTGACGGCCGAGCAGCGCGAGCAGCTTGAGGCCTTCGAGGGGCAGCTCCTCCGCTTCAACCAGCGCGTCAACCTCATCTCTCCGGAGACCGAGTCGGAGTTTCGGACGTGCCACCTGCTGCACTGCCTCACGCTCACCATTCGCGACTTTCCGGAGGGCAGTACCGTTGTCGACTGGGGCACTGGAGGCGGGCTGCCCGCGATTCCGCTCGCGATCTGTTATCCGGAGGTGACCGTCGTGGGCGTCGATTCCGTGGGGAAGAAGAGCCGCGCCGTGCGGACGATTGCCCGGCGGCTGGGACTGGAGAATTGTTTCACGTGGAACGGGCGGGCGGAGGAGTGGACCGGGGAGGCGCACTACTCCGTCTCTCGCGCCACAGCGCCGCTCGCCGATCTCTGGCGGTGGCACCGACGCGTGGCCATGCCGCTTAACGAGGCGCAGAACGACGATAGGTGGCCCCAGGGCCTCCTGGCGCTCAAGGGCGGCGACCTGAGCGATGAGATTACAGATCTTCGGGCTGCGGATCCAAGTGTAGAGCTTGAACGGCATCCGCTGGACGACCTGCTCGGGCAGAACGGGTTTTTCGAAGCAAAAGAGATTGTGACGGTGCGGTTGTAGCGCTATGTTTCACGTGGAACGTCGCGCTCCCTGTGGGGTCGCGGTCCTCCGCACGACTCAATTCACTTCCATGCGCCGCATGATGATCACCACCGCCATTGGGCTCGCCGTCGGGTACGGGGCGGTGGTCGGGCTTGCCTTTGCCTTTCAGGATCAACTCCTCTTCCAGCCCAGCAGCCGCCTCCTCGCCACGCCCGACGACGCGGGGATGTCGTACGAGACGGTGCGCCTCGACACCGAGGATGGAGAAACGCTTCACGGCTGGTGGATTCCCGCACCCGATGTTTCACGTGAAACGAGTCCTGATGCATCCGCGACGAAAACGCTCCTCTTCTTCCACGGCAACGCCGGAAATATTTCGGGCCGGCTGGAAAGCGTGAAGCAGTTCCACCGGCTCGACCTCAACGTCCTGATCGTCGACTACCGGGGCTACGGGCAGAGCACCGGCTCGCCGTCTGAGGAGGGCGTCTACCGCGACGCGATGGCGTGCTGGCGATACCTGACGGAGACAAAAGCCCTTGCGCCCCAAGAAATTGTCGTCTTTGGCCGGTCGATGGGCGGTGGGCCCGCGACGTGGCTGGCGTCCCGGCACGCGCCCGGTGCGCTGATCCTGGAGTCGGTGTTCACGAACGTGCCCGACATCGGCGCGCACCACTATCCGTTTCTGCCCGTCCGCGCCCTCGCCACGAATCAGTTCGACAACGAGTCGCGCGTATCCCAGATCGACGCGCCAAAGCTCTTCATCCACAGCCGGGCGGATCGCGTCGTGCCCTTCGAACTGGGGCGGCGGGTGTACGAGGCGGCTGCGGAGCCGAAGCAGTTCCTGGAGATCGAAGGCGGACACAACGACGGGTTTTTGGTGTCGGCCGACAAGTATCTCCGGACGATCGGCAACTTTCTGGAGGAGAACCTGGATTCGTGAATGGAGGCTTTGGCCGCGTGGAAGAATGTAGGGTTGGGGGCCTAGAGACGCCGATGTCCCGGAACGACTATTGTTGAAGGACCGGGCGGAGAACTGCGGCCTTCATCTATCGTTTATGCACCAAGTTATGTATCCCGTTCAGCGATCTGAAGTCCGCAATGCGACACAGCGTGTCGATTCGTGACGAGGTTGGAGAGAAGGTTGAGACAGTGGCCGAGGAAGAGGGCCTCTCTATCAGCGAGTTTTACGCTCGGGCAGCCGAATCGTATCTGAAGCGTCTCCGTCGCCGTAGGGCCATTGACGAACTCGATCGGCGGGCGGGTGCGATTGACGCCCATGGCGACCTCAACGAGGCGCTCGGCGACATTCGAGAGAACGACCCGGAGCGCCCGTAGTCTCTTTCCGTTTCCTTGCCCGTCACCATAAAATCTATGCGGCGCGGATTCGACACCGGATACTTTGTCAAGTACGCCACCGGTGAGCTCTCGGAGTCCCATCGTCAGGCACTCCGAGATTTAGCAGGAGAAGACGGGTTGGGTGTCGCCAACGGACTGGTGATCTATGAGCTGAAGAAACTGGGCTACCGCGGTGTCCTGGACATGGAGGACGCAGACTGGCTCGTGGGGATCGTCGGTAACGCGTGTGAGGTGGATCGGACTCTCTCGAACTCGTTTCTCGACGAGGCGGCGCGGCTTTCTCATGGCAGCGACCTGTCGATGGCCGACGCCATGATGCTCGCTACGGCCCTACAGCACGACGCGGACGAGCTGTACACTACGGACAGCGATCTTCTCGCCTACGAGGGGCCCGTTGAAGTTGTCCTGGTCTGATAAGCTCCGGAGGACCGGATGCTTCGGAGAAGTAAAGGACGGGAATTTTGCCTCCACTCCTCTATGTGTCCGGACCTCCACGCTCGGTGCGTTTCACGTAGAACTTCTTCGTACCGCCCCCAGAGTCATGCTTCCACGGTGGCCACGGTGTCCGTGTCCTCCAGCAGAAGCGTCTCCGTCAGCTGCAGCGCGTCGTTGAGCGTGGGCACGTCCTGCACGATGGCGCGCATGAGGCCGCCCTCCACGTCGTCCTTCATCACGTACTCGTTGTCGAGTAGCGAGAGCTTTTCCAGCAGCGGGTGGAAGACAGCCTCGTAGAAGTACGGGTCGGCCTGCTCGCTGGGGAGGTAGAGGAAAAGGCGTTCGTTCTTGTAGAGAACCTTGGGCAGGCGCAATTTTTCGCCGAGAAGGCGGAGCTGGGCGCCGGTGAGCAGGTGCTCAACCGGTTGGGGCACATCGCCGAAGCGGTCTTCCAGTTCGTCCAGTAGGTCCACGAGCGTCGTCTCGTCCGGCGCGTCGCTGATGCGGCGGTAGAGGTTGAGGCGCTCGGTGTTGTCCCGCACGTAGTCGTCGGGAATGTAGGCGTCCTCCTCCACGTCGACGGTCGTCTCGGGGCCCGGCGGCACAGCTTCGCCGTCGAACACGTCCTCGAACTCCTCCTCCCGCAGCTCCTTGATCGCCTGGTCAAGGATCTTGTGGTACGTTTCATAGCCCACGTCCTCGATGAAGCCGCTCTGCTCGGCGCCCAGCAGCGCCCCGGCCCCGCGAATGTCAAGGTCGCGCATCGCAATGTCGAAGCCGCTGCCCAGGTCCGAGAACTGTTCTACGGCCTTCAGGCGCTCGCGGGCGTCGTCGGTGAGGCTGTGGATGGAGGGGACCAGCAGGTAGCAGAACGCCTTTCGCTGCGAGCGGCCCACGCGGCCCCGCAGCTGGTGCAGCTCCGAAAGCCCGAAGTGCTCGCCTGCATGATTGATGATCATCGTGTTGGCGTTCGAAATGTCGAGCCCGTTCTCGATGATCGAGGTGGAGACGAGCACGTCCAGCTTTTCGGTGAGGAAGTCGACCATCACGTCCTCTAACTGACTGGAGCTCATCTGCCCATGGCCGACGCCCACCCGCACATCCGGCACCATGGCGCGCACCATTTCCGCAATCTCGTTGATTGTCTTCACCCGGTTGTGGATGAAGAAGACCTGCCCGCCGCGGCTCGTCTCGTAGACGATCGCGTCCCGAATGACGTCCTCGTCGAAGGTGTGGATTTCGGTTTTGATGGGCTGCCGGTTGGGCGGTGGCGTTTCGATGAGCGACAGGTCGCGCGCGCCCAGGAGGGAAAACTGGAGCGTTCGGGGGATAGGCGTAGCGGTAAGCGTGAGGGTGTCGATGTTTTCCCGCATTTTGCGGAGCGTCTCCTTCGTCTTCACCCCAAAGCGCTGCTCCTCATCGATGATGAGGAGGCCCAAGTCGTTGAACTCCACATCCTTTGACGTAATGCGGTGCGTGCCGATGAGGATGTCGACCTGCCCGTTCGCAAGCTTCTCCAGTACCTCCGTCTGCTCCGCCTGTGTGCGGAAGCGCGAGAGCACCTCCACGTTCACGGGGAAGCGTTTGAGGCGCCTGCTGAACGTCTCGTAATGCTGCTGGGCGAGGATGGTGGTGGGCACGAGCACGGCCACCTGTTTGCCGTCCTGCACGGCCTTGAAGGCCGCCCGCACGGCCACCTCGGTCTTGCCGAAGCCCACGTCGCCGCACACGAGGCGGTCCATCGGCACCGGCTCCTCCATGTCCCGCTTCACCGCCTCGGCGGCCGCGGCCTGGTCCGGCGTATCCTCGAACTCAAACGAGGCCTCCATCTCGCGCTGCCAGGTCGTGTCGCTGGAAAAGGCGTATCCGTCCGACGCCTTCCGCTTCGCGTAGAGCTTGATGAGATCGCGGGCAATGTCCTTCACCTTGCTCTTCGTCCGCTCCTTGGTCTTCTCCCACTGCCCGGAGCCGAGCTTCGTGAGCGTGGGCTGATGGCCCTCCTTGCCGGTGTACTTGTTCAGCTTGTGGAGGGCGTGGACGTTGACGTACAGCACGTCGTCGTCGGCAAAGTTGAGGCGCACGGCCTCCTGCTGCTTGTCGCGGACGGTGATCTTGCGCATCCCGTCGAACCGCCCGATGCCGTGGTCCACGTGCACCACAAAATCGCCCGGCGTCAGGTTTTTGATGTCGCGGAGGTTCATGCCCCCGCTGTACTTCTTCCGCTTCTTGGTGGAGGGGCGGTGGTAGCGGTTAAAGATCTGATGGTCGGTGTAGACAGCGAGCTTGGCGTCGGGCCACTCGAAGCCCTCGTGGAGCGACTCTACGACGAGGCGCGCCCAGCCGTGGTCGATCTCCGACTCCAAGAGGTCGCGCAGGCGAGAGCTCTGCCCGTGGCTGTCGCAGAGGAGGAAGGTGTCGAGGTCGCGCCCCCCGTTCTCCTGCAGCCGCTTGCGCACCAGATCCATGTCGCTGTTGAACGACGGCTGCGGGTCGGCACTCAGGTCGAGCGTGTCGCGGGGCGTGCCGTTGGCCTGGTCCGGAGCGGTAAAGGTGCCAAACTGAAGACGCGGGTGGCGCGTGAGCGCGTCGGCGAGGGCCTCGCCATTGAGGTAGCGCTGCTCGGGAGGAATCAGGTCGTCTGGTGATGGGTCTGAGTCCTCGTCCTCGGCCAGCTCTGCCGTGCGTTCCTCGTACGCCTCGGTGGCCTCCTCAAACTGCGCCTGCACACCCTCGCGGGCCTGCGCCTCGTCGAGCGTGGCGAGCACGGCGCCGGCGGGCAGGTAGTCGAAGAGGGGGATGGAGCCGCGCGCCGCGGCTTCGCGTTCCAGGTTGGGCACGAGGCGGGCGGTGGTGAGGCGACTGACGGAGCGCTGCGTCTGCGGATCGAACTCGCGCAGGCCGTCGATCTCGTCCCCGAAGAAGTCGATGCGCACGGGGTAGGTGCCCGCATAGGGAAAGACGTCGAGGATGCCGCCGCGCCGGGCGAACTCGCCGGGCTCCTCCACGAACTCGACGGGAGAGAAGTCCTGTTCTACGAGCCGGTCGGCGAGGGCCTCCAGCGAAATTTCCTCTCCTGTTTTCACAGTAAGTGTCTCGCGCTGAACGGCCTCCGGGGGCGGCACGAGTTCGCCAACGGCGGGCACGCTCGTCACCAGCAGGCCGTCGAACCCCTCGGCGAGGCGCTGCAGGGCGTCGGCCCGCTCGATGAGCGGCGTCGAGTCGGACATCCGCTCCGGATCGTAGGGCGACTGCTGCGTGGCGGGGACGCGGAGCACGGCGGCCTCCGGATCGGTCACGAGCTGCTCCAGGTCGCTCTGCAGGTACGCCGCCGCGTCCTCGTCGGGCGTGAGTACGCAGAGAGGCGTGCCGGGGTCGCGGTGCAGGTGGTAGAGGAGGAAGGCCGGGAGAGAGCCGGCGGCGCCCTTCACGTGAAGCACCGGCGCCCGGTCGCCGCGCCGCGCCTCGGCCGTCCAGGCGCGGAGGCGCGACACGGCTGAGGTTGACTCGATGCGCTGAGCAATGGAGGAGAGAGACACAGGTGGTCGGCTGATTGGCGGGAGCACGCGGGGCAAGCGATCAGGCATCCCCAACGCCGAAAGGCCGACGCCCCACGCAGTGGGGACGACGGCAACAGCGGGTCAGCTCTGTCGGGACGTCCTGTTCACTTCAGTCGAGGCAACGTCCCCGCCAAAGCGGAAGATTCCTGGTCCGGCGGCCTGTGGCGGCATCCGTGCGGAGAGTCGCAGATGTTTCACGTGAAACAGAACGGGCACATCTGGTGGCGTCCGCCTTCTGGATTCGCAACTGACACGTACCCCAAAACAACTGAGCAGTGATGGATATAGAGCCGCGAAACGCCTACGATCACTGGGCGCCGCTGCACGACACCCACGCCAACGACATCCGCAATTTAAACGCAGAGATTCATCGGCCACAACGGGTTATTGAGAAAGGCGATTCTTTGCTTGTGGCACCGGACGCAACATCGGAGGGCGGTTGCGCTGACCGACACTTTGATGGAAACGGACCTGTTCACTGGCGAGACGGTCGTGATCGACGCCTTTACGCACCCGGTGTCCGAGCTCGTCAACACAGGAGTTGACGCGGACCTCGCGGTGCGGGAAATGGGTGAGTGGCGGGCGGAGAGGGACAAGTCCCCGCGGCTGTTGACGATTCGCTTCGGGACGGGACCCGATGCGGCGGACTCGCAACGATAAAGTTCCCGGAAAGTCGAAAGGGGGACGGGAGATCAACAGTCTTGGGACATATTGGGGCTCCGTTCTGTAGGAGAGAATACCCACTTCGACAACGATCTGTGAGAATCATGCAAGTCACCCGCACGCCGGCCGACGTATTGGCGACGCTCTCCCGTCGGTACCGGGAGCATTACGGCGATCGTCTGGTGGGAATCTACGCCGTTCCCGAATTTCCCTTCTCCGACGAGGGGATTGAAGAAACGGAGGACGATGACGTGCGAGCGATCGAGGTGCTCGTCATTCTCCACGATCCGTATGATCCCTTCGAGGAGACGGACCCGGTCGTGGACATCGCAATGGACGTGACGGAGGAATACGATTGGTGGATGGGCATCTTTGCCCGGCACGCAGCGCCTGATGACAATCTTGCGGACTGGGCCCGAGAAAAGGGGGTAGAGATATGAGTGAAGCCCGGGAGCGATTACAGACAGCCCGCCGGCGCCTCGACGCGGCGCGGCTCCTTCATCGCCACGAGTTCCCGTCGGACGCAATGAGTCGACTCTACTTCGGCGTCCTGGAAAGCGCACGGGCACTACTCCTGCTCCGCGATCTCACGCCGAAGACCCATAAGGGAATCGGAATGAAACTGGGACAGCACTTCCGAAACGACGTGGATGTAGGTTTACTGACAAAGCTACGCCAGAATCGGGAGGAAGTGGACTACAATCTGAGGGAGCCGTCCTCGGACGAGATCAAAACGTACCTCGATCGGGCGGAGGAATTTATAGAGGTGTCGGCCCGTCGGATTGGGGAAGAGTGACGGAGAGAAGATCATTCGTTCCCCTCAATCGCCGGCCGCACGAAGCCGTCTGTTTCCTCCAATCGTTCTCGTGCCTCTGTCACCTCCACGTCCGCGAGGAGCATGACGATGGCCGTTTTGACGTGCCCGTCGCACCGGTCGAGCACGGCGTCCGCCTCCTCGTAGTCGACGCCCGTCACCATCATCACCGTGCGGATGGCGCGCTGCACCAGCTTGTCGCTGGTGCGCTGCAGGTCCACCATCATGTTCTCGTAGACCTTCCCGAGGCGCACCATCGCCGCGGTGGTGATCATGTTGAGGACGAGCTTCTGCGCCGTCCCGCTCTTCATGCGCGTCGACCCCATGATCACCTCCGGGCCCACCACCGGGCAGATCGACACATCCGCGTTCACGTCCAGCGCCTCCCGCGGAATGGTCGTCACAAACAGCGTAGGGCAACCGATCACGTCGCGGGCGTGCTCCACGGCCCCCACCACGAACGGCGTGCGGCCGCTGGAGGCGATGCCGCACACCACATCGTTTTCGGCAACCCCATGGTCATCAAGCGATTGGGCACCTGCGGCCGGAATGTCCTCGGCCCCCTCCTGCGACCGAAAGACGGCCTCCTTTCCGCCGGCAATGAGGCCCTGCACCCGCTCCGGATCGGTGCCGAAGGTGGGCGGGCACTCCGAGGCGTCCACGATGCCGAGGCGCCCGCTCGTGCCGGCTCCCACGTAGAAGAGCCGCCCGTCGTTCTTGAATGCCTCCACCACAATCTTCACCGCCTCCGCCACCTGCGGCAGCTCGCGCCGCACCGCAATCGGCACCTTGTGGTCCTCGGTGTTGATGACGCGCAGAATCTCCTCCACCGAGGCCGTGTCGATGTGGGTGGAGTGCGGGTTGCGCTGCTCGGTGGCGAGTGACTGCAGCTCTTCGAAAAGGGCAGAACGGTTGGGCATTGGCTGTCAGGACAAGTCGGGAGGCCGAACGTCCCCAACAAACGGGCCACCACCGCGGCCGTCAACTCGGACGAGAGGAAAGGACAGACGGGACGGAACGAGACGAACGAAGCCCCCGGGGCCGTCGTAAGCACGAACAGAACAAGTCCACGTCCACTCTTCGTCTCGTCGGGGTTGGTCCCTCCGTTCATGATTCTCCGCACCCTGCACCTTCGGTCCTTTCGGGCCCATGCCGACACCGAGTGCGCCTTCGCGCCGAAGGTGAACCTGCTGTATGGGCCCAACGGCGCCGGCAAAACCAACCTGCTGGAGGCGGTGCACTACCTATGCCTGACCAAGAGCTTCGTTGCGTCGCGCGACCGGTATGCCGTGCGGAAAGACGCGCCCTACTTTGAGATCGAAGGGACGGTGGAGGGCGTGCGACAGAGGCCCACGGAGGTGCGGCTGGCCTATGTGCCCGGGAAGGGAAAGAAGGTATTCGTGAACGGAGCCGAACTCGATCGGCTGGCCGACCTCATCGGGATGCTGCCCGTGGTTGTCTTTTCGCCGGAGGATTATGAGCTGACGGCCGGCGGCCCCGACGAGCGCCGCCGCTTTCTCAACAACATCCTCAGCCAGGCGCGGCCCGTGTACATGGACGACCTGCTGAAGTACCGAAAGGCCCGTCGCCAGCGCAACGAGGTGCTTCGGAGCTACAAAAAGCGCCCCGATCCGCCGCCCCGGGCCGTGCTGGAGCCGTGGACCGAAGAGCTCGTCGCCCTTGGCGCCCGCGTGATCCATCGGCGGCAGCAGTTTTTGCGGTCGTTCGCGGACGACCTGACCCGCGCCTACGACCAGATCAACGACGTTGCCGAGCGGCCGTCCATCGAGTACGACACGATTGCCGACCTCGCCCCCGACGCAACGGTCGAGGACATTGCGGGGGCCTTCCGCGAGGTGCTGGAGCGCAAGAAGCACCAGGAGCGCGACCGCGGCACCACCCTGGCCGGTCCGCAGCGTGACGAGCTCATTTTCCGGCTCGACGACCTGGAGGTGCGCCGCTACGGCTCGCAGGGGCAGCACCGCACCTTTGCTATGGCGCTGAAGCTGGCTCAGTATTTCTATCTCGACGACCGGCACGACACCGCGCCGCTCCTGCTGCTCGACGACGCCTTCGGGAAGCTCGACGCTCGTCGCACGCAGGTTTTCCTGGACCTCCTGCGCTCCGATGCCGTCGGCCAAAGCCTCGTCACGGCCACCCGCCGCGGCCCGTTTGCCGAGCGCCTCGACTTCGAGAGCGATGCGCACCGGGCCGTTCGGGTCGAGCCAAACGACGGCACTGCTCGCCTGCAACCGGACGGTGCGCCGGGCAAAGACCGGGACGTTCAGGAAGAGCCGCCCGCGCCCACCCCGGACCGGTCGGAAGCAGCGCCGGCCCCGTCCACCCAGTAGAGTCCCTACTTTGACACGACCTGATTCCTGTCATGCTGCCTATTGAGCACCCCCACCGCGCCGCCCGTCGCTGGAGTCGCCATCTTCTGGTGCCCGTGCTGCTGGTCTTGATGGCCGCAGCGGGCAGCGGGTGCGTCTCAACCGGCGTGAACCCGGTCTCTGGCAACACGCGCGCCTACGGCTACTCGTGGGAAGAGGAAATCGAGCTGGGCCAGGAGGCCGACGGCCAGATCCAGGACCAGTACGGCGTCTACGAGGACGAGGAGATGCAGGCGTACGTCGACGAGGTGGCACAGGAGGTGCTCGCGGAGAGTCACCTGCGTCGCTCGGACACACCGGAGCGGTTTCGGGACGTGGAGTTCACCTTTCGCGTGCTCGACAGTCCGGTTGTCAACGCCTTTGCGCTGCCGGGCGGCTACGTGTACGTGACGCGTGGCCTGCTTGCCCACCTCAACAACGAGGCGCAGCTGGCCGTGGTGCTGGGTCACGAGATCGCGCACGTGGCGGCACGACACGCCTCCCAGCGGGCGGCCCGCCAGCAGTTCACGCAGGGCCTGCTCCTGGGCGGGGCCGTGGCCGGGCAGATTGCGTTTGGGGGCAACGTGGGGGAGAACGTGCTTGGCCTCGGGGGCACGGCGGCCGAGCTGCTCAGCCTGAGCTACAGCCGCGACAACGAGCGCGAGTCGGACCGGCTGGGTGTGGAGTACGCCGTAAAGGCCGGGTACGAGGGCGCGGAGGGATCCGCCTTCTTTACGTCGCTCAAACGCATTCAGCAGCAGAGCAACCAGTCGCTGCCGTCATGGCAGTCGAGTCACCCCGATCCTGGCGAGCGGGAGGACACCATCGTGCAGCTGGCCCGAGAGTGGCAGGAGCGGGTGCCCGGCACGGCGGAGACGATCAACCAGGAGCGGTACTACAGCACGCTTGAGGAAATTGTACTCGGCGACAACCCACGCCAGGGCTTTACGGAAAACAACACGTTCTACCACCCGGACCTGGAGTTTCGATTTCCGACGCCGGCGGGCTGGCAGGTGCAAAACCAGCCGCGTCAGGTGGCGATCATTGCACCGGAGCAGGCGGCCTACACGATCTTCGGCTTTTCGGACCGGGACACGCCGGAGGCGGCGGCGCAGGCGTTTGCGGGGGAGGAGGGACTGACCGTGGAGGAGCGTCGGGCCACGACGGTGAACGGGCGGGACGCCTACCGCGTGCTTGCACAGGCGCAGGGGCAGGACGGCCAAACGCTTCGCGTGCTCTCGTACTTCATCGCGGATCAGGACCGGGTGTACCAGTTTCAGGGCGTCACCACGGCGGAGCGCTACGGGGACTTCCAGTCGGCCTTCGAGCGCACCATGACGGGCTTCGACCGGCTCACGGATCCAGACAAGCTCAACGTGCAGCCCACCCGACTCGCCATCCAGCCGGCGTCGCGTGACGCCTCGTTCCGTACCCTCGCCGACGAGGTCTCCCTGCCCGAGGGGATGGATCTAACGGGCCTCGCCATCCTGAACCAGCTGGACCTCGACACCTCGGTGGAGACGGGGCGGCCCCTAAAGCTGCCGAACTGAGCGGTCCGGAGGACAGCTATTCTTTGCTGCCGGGCATGACGGGCTCCGCCGTTTCCTCCGTGGGCGGAATGACGCGCCCTTCGCCCCCCAGGACCATCTGGTTGTCCCGGTAGATGTAGGTGCGCACCTTCACATGTTTGTTCTCCTCAATCTTCTCGGACACCTTGATCTGAACCCGAACCTCGGAGCCGACGGGCACCGGACGCAGGAACCGACACGAAATGCCAACGGCAATGCTGCCATGGCCGGGAAAGTCGCGTCCCAGCACTTTCGAGATCAGACCAAGGAGCAGCACCCCGTGCACGATGGGACGATCGTAACGAGAGTGCTTCGCAGCGTACTCCTCATCGACGTGGATGGGATTATCGTCGCCGGTGATTTCGGCAAAGGTTCGAACGTGTTCCTGGGTCACGACTCGAGTCCACTCGTGGGAGTCGCCGACCTCAATGCTCTCGTATGTGTTAGGCATAAAACCAGGGCTGTTGCAGAGGCACTCAGCGTCGCTGTAGAGAACTGTGCCCCCTAAGTTAGAAAGGAAAAAGGGAAAAACCCACTGCCGGTTCGGCATTGGGAAAAAGACATCGCTGGCTGTTGTGCCGGCACCGGTCGTGTGGTTCTGCACTCGGTTCCGCCGCTTCCCGACGCACCCCCCATGGAGCACTTCTGGACGACATTGCGGATGCGGATCGGGCGGCTCCGAGTGCGGTGGCGCCGGTTTTCGGCGACGCGTCGCGGAAAGCGCACAAAATGGGCGCTGCGCCAGCTCATTACGCTGGCGGTGGTGGGGTATCTCGTGTACCGAATGTCGCTCATCGGGTGGGGAGACATTTGGCAGGCCCTGCCGCGCACCCCCTGGTTCTACGTCATCTTCCTGGCCATCTATTTCTGCCTGCCTGTTGCCCATGCCGTGACGTTCGGCATTATCTGGGAACGGTCGCCGCTTCAGTTGCTGTCGGCCACCCTCAAGAAGCGGGTGTACGACAAGGACGTGCTCGGCCACTCCGGCGACGTGTACATGTACCTGTGGGGCCGCACCCACACCGGGCTCGACGATGTAACATTGATTCACCACGTCAAAGACAACGCCATCATGTCGTCGGTGGCGTCGACACTGGTGGCCGGTACAATTCTAACGGTGTTCTTGTTTACCGGGTACATCACGCTCCCGGACTTCATGGTGCGTCACGGGGCGTTGTACGTGGGCGGGGGACTGGCGGTGCTTGCGGGGCTGGGGTGGGCGGCCGTGTCCTTTCGGCAGGTGGTGTTTCGGTTGGCCGGGCGCACACTCGCGATCCTGTTTGGGGTGCACCTCGCACGCGTCGTCCTCATCGAGGGCCTGCAGGTGTTGGAGTGGAAGGTCGCCGTCCCGGACATTGCGCTGGAGGTCTGGTTTACCTTTCTGGCCGTCAAGATCATCATGGCGCGCATTCCGCTGCTTCCAAGCCAGGAGCTGGTGTTCATGGCGGCGGGCATTGAGCTTGCGGCGGCGGTGAACGTGCCGCGGGCCGCCATTGCGGGCCTCCTGGGCGTGCACAGCGTGCTCGACAAGGGGATGAACCTGCTCGTGTTTGCCGGCACCTCGATCTGGGATCGCCAGCAGGACGCATGGAGCTCAGGAGTTGGGAAGACGCTCCCTCCAGTGGAGCCCGAATCGGACGGCGAGGAGACCCGGGTGGACGAACCGGCGGAATCGCCTCCCCAGGAAGTATCGTCTCCCTCGTAGCTCGCGTTCCACCACTGCTTTTTTAAAAATCATTCCGGGCGGAGCCCCGTTCGTCTCCGGGTGCCGCCTCGTCGCTCCCGCCTGAGCAACCGATGCCTTTATGACTGCACTGTTCGACGCCCTCCGCCCCTTCATTCGGACCGTGGTGCGCCGCGCCGGGTGGGTTCTCGCGATTGCCCTGCTCCTGACGGCCGCAGGGCTGCAGCAAGCCACGCAACTCACCATCAACCCCGACATTGCCGGCCTGCTTCCGGAGGACTATCCCAGCGTACAGGCGCTGGAGCGGCTCCAGGAAACCGTGGGGGGAGAAAGCGAGGTGGCCGTCGGCATCACGAGTCCGTCTTTCGAGGCCAACAAGCGATTCGCCGAGGACCTCATTCCCAAGGCCCTTGATCTCCAGCAGCGCACCAGCGACCAGCCGTATCTGACGCGAGTGGAGTACCGGCGCGACACCGAGTTTCTGGAGAACAACGCGCTCTACCTGGCCAGCAACGACGAACTCCGCACCGTTGAGCAGTTCTTGGAGAATCAGATTGCGGATGCGAAGCAGGAGGCGAACCCCTTCTACGTGGAAGTGGACGAGGACGAGGAGGACGGAGAGGACGAGGAGGCACAGGAGCTGGAGGGCATGTACAGCCGGCTCGTAGGATCGGAGTACCCCGTGTCGGACGACAGCACCACGATGGTGCTCAAGTTTTACCCCGCGGGCTCGCGGACCGATGTCGGCTTTATCGACAACCTGTACGGGGACCTTGAGACCCTTGCCGACAGCCTGGAGCCGCAGTCATACCACTCCGAGATGGAGGTGACGCTGGCCGGGCGGCTGTTGCGCCAAGAGGCCGAAGTGCAGGCCATTACGCAGGACGTGCTCGGCTCCTTCGGGGCGGGGGTGGCGACGGTCATTCTCGTGGTGGTGCTCTATTTTCTGTACAAGTCGTACCGGGCGCGGACGGGCGGGCGGTGGAGCGGGCGCGTGTTCGCCGGCGAGCTTGTGCGTGCGCCGGTGTTGGCCCTCGTCATTGCGCTGCCGCTGTTTATGAGCCTGGCCTGGACCGGCGGGGTGGCGCACCTGCTCTTTGGGGAGCTCTCCATCATGACCTCCACGCTGGGACTCGTGCTCTTTGGGCTGGGCATCGACTTCGGCATCCACTTCTACGCTCGCTACACGGAGGATCGGGCCGAGGGGGCGAGCGTGGTTGAGGCCGCCGAGCACACCTTTGCCACCACGGGACAGGCCATTGCCACCGGCGCGCTCACCACGGCGGGCGCGCTCTACGTGCTCGTCTTTGCCCAGTTTAGGGGCTTCAGCGAGTTTGGCGCGATTGCCGGGACGGGCGTGCTCTTTGCGCTGCTGGCCATGACAATCGTCATGCCGGCGCTGTTGGCCCTCCTGGAACGGGTGGGCCTGCTCGACCTGACGGCCCGCTCGCCGACCTCGACCGAGGCGACGAACTCCCCTCGATTCCGGGGCGCACGTCCGATTGTACTCGGCAGTGCGGTGGCGGTGGTGGCGGCGCTCGTGTTTCTGCCGCGCGTGTCGTTCGAGTACGACTTTGGGTCGCTGGAGCCGGACTACACGGCGTACGAGGAGCGTGCCGCCGTCATCGATCGGGTGAACCGGGGCGAGGACAACGACCGGCGCAACCCGGCGTACGTGCTGGTCGACAGCGCCAAGAACGTGCCCGACGTGGTGGCGGCCGTTCGCGAAAAAAGTCAAGACTCTACCTCCACGGTGCTCGCCGTGGAGAGCCTGCAGGAGCGCTTTCCGATGGCCGACACGGCCCGGCAAACCAAGCTGGAGCGCATCTCAGAGATCCGGACGACGCTGAACGAGAACAAGTACCTTCGCAATCAGGACGACGAGGGGCTGGAGCGCCTGCGCCGCGCCGCGCAGACCGAAGAGCCCATCGAACTGGAGCAGGTGCCCGAGTTCTTGCGGAAGCAGTTTACGACCAAGGACGGCGAGCTGGGCACGTTCGTCATGATTTACCCCTCCGTGGGCCTCTCCGACGGACGCAACTCCATTGCCTTCTCGAACGAGATTGGCACCATCACCACCGAGAACGGCAATACCTACCACGCCGCGTCCACCCCGCTGGTGGCGGCCGACATGCTGAAGCTGGTGCAGGCGGAGTCGCCGTGGATGGTGGCGGCCACGTTCGTGATTGTGGCGCTGCTCATGCTGCTCAACTTCCGCAGTGTACGCTGGGCGGCCCTGGCGCTGGTGCCCCTGGTGGTGGGCGTGCTGTGGATGTTGCTGATGATGGAAGTCTTTGGCCTCAAGCTGAACTTCTACAACATGGTGGTGCTTCCGGCCATTCTGGGCATCGGCAACGACGCGGGCGTGCACATGGTGCACCGCTACC
>JBKHEM010000035.1:0-20414 GCA_046540815.1 Salinivenus sp. | reverse complement strand
CCGGACCAGCCACAAAATTGCCCGCTACCTGCAACACCGGGGCTACCGCATCGTGCCGGTGAATCCGAACTACGACGAGGTGCTGGGCGAGCCCTGCTACCCCGACCTCCCCAGCGTGCCGTCCGACGTGGAGATCGACGTGGTCGACATTTTCCGGGCGCCTCAGCACACTGCGGACATGGTGCGCAGCGCCATTGAACGCATGAAGCAGACGGGCCAGCGCCCGGTGATCTGGACCCAGTTGGGCGTGTCGAGCTCCGAGGCAGAGGAACTGGCGGCGGAGGCCGATCTGCCCTACGTGCGCAACCGGTGCCTCAAGGTGGCCTACGACCGGCTGCTCGCGTAAGTGGGTTCCCGTTGCCCCTACGCTTCCGAACCGGCGGGCAGGAGCTCGGCAACCCCAACCGGTGCGGCCGTGCCGGGAAGGGCCACCGAATCGTCCGCGTCTCGCGTCCGTCGTTCCCGATACGTCTCGCCGTCCGGCTCCCGGTACACCTCGATGGTGCGGTCGCGCAGGTTCACGATCCAGTACGTCGGAACGCCGGCCTGTGCGTAGAGAGACTGCTTCACGGTGCGGTCGCGGTCCAGCGACGTGTCCGCGACCTCCACCACGAGTACCGCGTCCAATTCCCCTTGCATCAAATCGTCGGGCGTGCCGCGGAGCACCGCGAGGTCCGGCTCCGGCAGATTGTGTCTGTCGAGCGGAAGCGTCGACTGCGGCTGAACGAAGTACTCTGTCCCCTCCAGCTGATGTACCAGGAGCCGATTGATTTTTGCGACACAGACGCGATGTGGAGGGTTTCCGGGACTCATCTCGACAATCTGGCCGTGAATGAGCTCGACGGCATCGTCGTCCGAAAGGATGCCGGCCTCCGCCATGCGCATGTACTCGTCTGCCGTGAACCGGCGCGGCGCGGCAGGGGCCTCGGAGGAAGAAGTGAGAGCAACGGCGTGGGCCATCGGACGAAGGAGCTGCGTTACGAAAACCGATGCGGTGTGTAAACGCCGGGGACCCGAGCCGGATTCATTCTGCGTGTGTTGGGCCTTACCACGGCAGCTCGTCCCCCTCGTAGGTCAGAAATCGGCCCGCATCCTCGGAGGACAGATCGTCAATCACGTCGAGCATGCCGCTCACAGCAGTCTCTGTGGAGAGGCGGGCGTTGGGGCCGCCCATTTCGGTGCGGACCCAGCCCGGGTGCAGGGCGACCGGAACGACGCCGTCCGACTTGAGCGCCCCCGCCTGGAGACGAGTGCACATGTTGAGGGCCGCTTTACTGGCCTTGTAGCTGTGCCATCCGCCGCCGCGCGTATTCGCAATGGAGCCGAGCTGCGAGGTCACGTTTACGACCACGGCCTGCCCCTCCGCCTCACTCCCCGCCCGCAACAGATCGGCAAAGGCCTGGGTCATAAGGTGCGGACCCACGGTGTTCACGCGGAGCACCCGCGTCATCGTCTCCGCCTCCACCGTCCCGAACCGATCGTCGGTCCCGCCGCCATTGGTGCCGGCATTGTTGACGAGGAGATCGAGAGCCCCCACATCATCCCTCACGCGACGAGCCGCCGCCTCAATAGCATCGGGCTCGGTCACGTCGAGCGACAGGACATCGGTCGTCGACGGGTGGGTGGCGGCCTGCTCCTGGAGAGCCGCTGCGTCTTCCGGACGACGGCACGTGGCGTACAGTCGGTCCGTCCGGGGCGCCAGCTGACGAATCCACTCCAGCCCCAGCCCCCGATTGGCGCCGGTGACAAGGGCACAAGCGGCAAGGCGATCGGCCATCGGTCTGTGGTCGTGTGGGCGGGAGTGGTGGGGAACTCGGCCTCCTACCCCTGCGGCGTCGACTCGATCCGCGCCGCCAGCCGCTCGATTTCCTGGCGGAGGCGGTCTCGCATGGGGTCCAGGCGGGGATCGTCGGCCTCCGTCGAGGCGTCCAGGACGGCCTGGTGGAACCAGCGCTGGGCCTCGGCGTCTCCGCTCAGAAGATCAAAGATCGGTTCGCCCGCCGCGGCGCTCTGGTTGATGGACCACAGATTGTGGATCTTGTCGGCCAGGCTGATGGCCACCGCCCGAGGCCCAGCCGCCCGCAGTCCAGCAATGTAATCTTCTTTTCGGGCCCGCCAGGGACGCATCTGGCCCGCCTTGTCGAGCTTCTGCTCAGAGACCTGCGCCACCAGTTTGGCCACGGACGCCCCCATGGCGTCGCGGAGCTGTTTTCGCCGCAGCCGCTGGCCGTGCTGGTTCATGTCCTCAATCGTGTCGTGGAGGTAGGCGGCCGCAATCGTTTCCTCATCCCACCCCGCCCGACGGACGATCGACGCGACGGCGGCCAGATGGGCGATGACCGGAACCTCCACCTCCGCGTCCGCCGGCACCTCGAACGCCGGATCGCGCCACGCGCTCTTACGATAGGTGCCGTCATGCCACTGGGCCGACAGCTCAATCGCGTGCTCAATGAGCGGGCTGAACAGCGGGTCGTGGGGGGCAGACAGAGCCATATCGCAATCGACGGAAACGGTCGGAAACGGTCAGCGAGGAGGCCTTACAGCGAGACGACCTGGTGGGACGACGTGTCGGTGGATGCCGCCCCGCGCAGGTCGTCGAGCAGGCCGAGGCTGTACTTGTTCAGGTAATACAGCACGTTGATCCGGCGCTCCTGCAAGGCACCGCCGGGACGAAGGTTTACGTGTGCCTTCTGAAGCTGGGCGCGCACCTCCTCGTGCTGCCGCTTTTCTGCGCGCACGGTGCGCTGCTTCAGGTCGTTCATCTCATCGACGATCGCCGCCCGTGTGGCCTCGACCGAGGATGCGAGGGAGCGATCGACCCCTTCCACCTCGGGCTTCAGGGCGTTGAGGGCGCGGTGCATCTGTGTGGTGGCCGCCTGGAAGGTGTCGTCGACGCCCGCCGCCATCGCCTCCACGACCACATCCTGAAACAGGGCATCCAGATCGGCCCGGAAGTCGGCCACGGAGAGGTCATACTTGTCGAGCACTTTCTCCACTTTTCCTTCGACGAGGGTGAGGCTGGCCCGGGGGTGAATGAGGGGCTGGTCGAGACCGGCCCAGTCGTACACGTCGCCGTACTGGGCAAAGTAGGAGACCTCGCCGGGTCCGGCCACGTAAGCGGCCGTCGGCAGGAGGGCATCCTGCATCAGCGGGCGCAGCACCACGTTGGGGCTGAAGCGCTCGGGTGCCTCGTCGAGGCGGGTGAGGAGTTCCGATCGTGAGAATGTGCGACCCGTGCCCCGAAGAGAAAAGCGACCGTCGTCGGTGCGGTCGATGGCGTAGCGTCCGTCGTCGGCCAGCCAAAACAGGTTGGTGGGACGGGCGTGCACCTGCGCGTGGTAGCCACGCTCCCGAAGCACTTGGCTCGTGGCCTCAATGCGGGCCGCGGGCACTTCCGGCTCGTGGATCTCCTTGCGGAAAAGGGGACGCGAAAGGGCCTTCAGCTGCGCATCGTCCGGATTGATGAAGACAAGCCCCTCCTCCTTGAACAACGACCGCAGAAGGCGCGCGAAGGCATCCTCCACGCGGGTGCCGGGCCGATAGGCGGCGCGCACGCGCTCCATGACCGCCGGCTTGAAATCGGACGGCGGGAGCACCTCGTCCAGGCGGTCCAGAACGGGCACGATGTCGTCCGTGAGGGAGAGCCGACCGACCGCGCCGGGGTTGTCGTCTACATCGGGGGCGTACGAGAGCGGCACCTCTTCATTGCGGTGAAGAACGCGGGCGGTGGCGATTTCTTCGAAGTCGTGGTCTTCCCCTTCTACCCAGAAGACGGGGACCGTGGGGCGTCCCGTCTGCGCAGCCCACTCCTCCGCGAGCTGAAGTGTCGTGATCGTCTTGTAGATCGTGTAGAGCGGGCCCGTAAAAAGCCCCACCTGCTGCCCCGTCACGACGGCAATGCTCTCGGGATCCCGGAGTGTCTCGATGTTCTGGACCGTCGGGTCGTCCCCGTTCCACCGTTCATTCTGCGCCCGCAGCACGTCGGCCAGCCCGTCGCGATCGGCCGGGCGCTGCGCTGCCCGATCGGCCGCCGTGCGGCGCGCGGCCGCGTCGCGCCAGTCGCCCGGATAGAAGTCGGCAACGGCGTCAAAGTCCGTACAGTAGTCGACGAAGAGGTCGGGGAACGCGCCGAGCGCATCGGGCGCGACGCGACGAACCGTGGGGAGCGCAGCGGTGGGCATACGGCAGACGAGGCTCTCATTCGAGGGACGAGGAACGGAACGTGCGGATCGCGGCCAGAAAACAAAAAAGCGAAGCCTCGAAGGCAGCTGCCTCAAGGCTTCGCGGGGATCCGTGAACGGGACCGGCCGGACCCATCGGGTCAGTTCTGGTTCTGTTCTTGTTCTCGCTTCAGGCGTTCAATCTCATCTCGAAGCTCGGCGGCCTTTTCGTAGTCCTCCTCCTCGACCGCCTCTTGCAGCTGCTTCTGCATGCGTTCCAGCTGCGTGCCGCCGGCCTCTTCCTCCCCCCCGGTCGACGTGTCCTCGGCCTGCTCGGTGATCGAGGAAATGTCGGACTCATCCTCGGCCACAATGCCTGCTTCGTCCAGCACCATGGGTGCCACGAAAATGGGCGCATCGACGCGGACAGCCAGGGCCACCGCATCGCTGGGGCGGGAGTCGAGCTGGTGCTCGTCGCCATTGTGGCGGTAGCGAATCTTGGCGAAGAACGTCCCCTCCCGAAGCTCGTCGATCACCACCTCCGTCACGTCCACCTCCAGCTCCTGGAAGGTGTCGCGCAGGAGGTCATGGGTCATCGGCCGGGGCGGCTGAATCTTTTCCAGTTCCAGAGCAATGGCCTGCGCCTCGAACGCCCCGATAATGATGGGGAGGCGCCGGTTGCCCTCGACCTCGCCCAGGACCAGCGCGTAGGCGCCGCCACTGGACGGGCTCGTCGAGAGGCCGATGATGTCAACCCGAGTAAAGTCCATCGCGATCGCAGTGTATTCGAAAAGACGTGTCTGGCTGGGGGCGCCACAACGAACCCCCGCTCCACGGCCGGAACGGGGGCATCGGCGGCTCCCGAGTGCGCCTACTGGTCGTTCGCGGAAAGCGTCTTGTCCAACGCAGTCAAAAATGCCTTGTTCTCCGCTCGCGTCCCGGCACTGACCCGCAGATACCCCTCCAGTTCGGGGTAGCCGCCCATGTTGCGCACCAGGACGCCCGCGTCGGCCAGGCGGTCCTGCAGGCGGTCTGCGTCCATCGGAGTTGTGAAGATGACGAAGTTCGCCTGGGTGGGAACGGTCTCCACCCCGTCCATCGTCTTCAGGGCCTCGACCACTTCGGTAATGGAGACCTGCATTCGCCGCACGCGTTCCTCCACGAGGCCTGAGCGCTGAAGCACCGCAAGGGCCGTCTGCTCCGCAAACCGGTCCACCATGAACGGAAGGCGGGCCTTCATGAGCTCCGTGACGACCGTCGGCTGGGCAATGAGGTACCCGATGCGCGCCCCCGCCAGCCCAAAGGCCTTCGAGAGCGTACGCAAAATAATAATGTTGGGGTGGTCGTCGAGGAGCGCAAGGGCACTGGGCTCGTCGTTGAACTCGACGTAGGCTTCGTCGACCACGACAACACCGGGGGAGGCGGCCGCGATGCGCTCAATCTCGTCGATCGTGAGGGCGCGGCCGGTGGGGTTGTTGGGCGTGGCCAGGACCGTCAGGGTCGCCTCCGTGTCGCGTACGGCCCGTACCAGTCCGTCGGTGTCGAAGCGGAGGTCGTCGCGCGGGGGCACCTGGGTGAGGTCGGCATCCTGCAGGCGGGCCACCTTTTCGTAGAGCGAGAACATGGGCCGGGGCAGCACCATCGGCGCGCCGGGATCGAGAAAGGCAAGACCGAAGGTGTAGGTCAGTTCATTCGAGCCGTTTCCCACGATGATGTGCTTGGGCGTCACGCCGTCGTGCTCGGCCAGGGCACGCCGCAGGCGCTCCGGCTGCTCGCTGGGATAGCGGTTAAATTCCACCTCACCGAAGGCGTCGAGCAATTCCTCCCGTAGGTCCTCCGGAAGATCGAACGGGCTTTCGTTTTGGTTGAGCTTTACGTCGATCCCGCTCGGATGATCGACCACGTACTCGCTCTCGCTGCGCACCGCCGAACGGATGAGCGCGCACACGTCGTCGGTCGTGGTCGGAGACGTTTGAACGGCCATGGCACAGGAGCAATGTGGAGAGGGATGAGTGCCGCCGAAGCGAATACAACATACCGCCGCGGGCGGGCAATGTCTCCAGGGTCACTGCTTTTTCGAACCGTCGGAGTCAGCACGATTGAGGCGGACGCGAATGGCCTCTGCGTGGGCCTGCAGGTCCTCCGCCTCGGCAAGCGCCACAATGTCGTCGCCCGTCTCGCGCAGGCGAGCTTCGGTGTAGGAGAGCACCGACTGGGTGCGCACAAAGTCGTTGACGCCGAGCGCGGAGGCGTGGCGCGCCGTCCCCCCAGTGGGCAGGACGTGGTTGGGGCCGGCAAAGTAGTCGCCCACCGGTTCGGCCGAGTGCTCCCCGAGAAACAGCGCCCCGGCGTGCCGGATGCGGGTCATGGTCTGCCACGGGTCGTCGACGTGGAGCTCCAGGTGCTCCACCGCGAGTTCGTTCATAAGGGCCACTGCCTCGTCCATCGTGTCGGTGACGATGCAGGCGCCGTAGTCGGCCAGGGCCTGTTCGATGACGTCGGCGCGGGGAAGCTCGGGGACCTGGGCCGTGACCTCCGCCTGCACGGCTTCGGCCAGCGGACGGTGGGGCGTCACCAGAATCGCGGAGGCCCGCTCGTCGTGCTCCGCCTGCGAAAGGAGGTCCGCCGCCACGAACTCCGGATCGGCGGTGGCGTCGGCCAGCACACCGATCTCGCTGGGCCCCGCCACCGAGTCGATGCCCACGCGGCCAAACACCTTCTTCTTCGCCGCAGCCACGTACGCGTTGCCCGGCCCCACGATTTTGTCGACGGCGGGCACCGTGTCGGTGCCGTAGGCGAGGGCGCCGACGGCCTGTGCCCCCCCGATGGCGTACACGTGCTCCAGCCCGAGGAGCGCGGCGGTGGCCAGGACGAGCGGGTGCGGCCGCCCGTCGTCTTGGGGCGGCGAGACGAGGTGGATCTCCTCCACCCCCGCCACCTGCGCAGGAATCGCATTCATCAGCAGGCTGGACGGGTAGAAGGCCGTCCCGCCCGGCACGTAAAGCCCGGCCCGCGCCATGGGCACCACGCGCTGCCCCAGGAGGACGCCATCCCCATCGTCCGTAAACCACGACTCGCGCACCTGCTTCTGGTGGAAGCGGCGGATGTTGTCCTCCGCCCGCTGCAGGGCCTCGCGGAGTGAGTCGTCGAGCGCCTCGGCGGCCGTGTCGAGCAGTTCAGCAGGGACCTTCACGGGGTCGGGGCGCACGCCATCGTACCGTTCGGTGAGGACCAGGACGGCCTCGTCGCCTTGCGCACGCACCTGGGACAGAATGTCGTCGACGGTAGCGTCGACCGCGTCGCTAAAGGTGCCGCCCCGACTCATGATGGCGTCGAGGCGGTCGGTGTCGTCGGGAGTCAGGAGGGGAATCATGCCCGGGGGCCATGGTTTGGGATGCAACAACAGGCTTCCATCAGGCCAATTTCCGAGCCGGGGGGATGTTTGGGCCCGGACGTTGAAAGATTGGAATGTTCTCCCTGGGACGCTCCTATTCGGAGTCCGCCACCCGCACGATGCCCCGCACCAGCGTGGTGAGGGGCCCGCGTACCTGCTGGCCCACCTCCAGCACCTCGTCGTGGTTGAGGGCGCCCTGGGCCAGGCCCGCGGCTGGGTTGGTGATGGTGGAGAGGCCCACCACGCGCATCCCAAGCTGTTGGGCCTGCAGCACCTCGGGCACAGTGCTCATTCCCACCGCATCGGCCCCCAGTCGCTCCAGGGCCTGCACCTCCGCTTTCGTCTCGTAACTGGGCCCCAGCGTCCACGCGTACACGCCGCGGCGCACGTCTACCTCGAGGGCCCGGGCCACATCCTCGGCCCGGTCGGTCCACGCCGCGTCGTAGTACGGGCGGTGCCGAATCTCTCCCTCTTTCGCGTCGCTCCCCATCGGGCGGGGCTCAAAGGCGCTGCCGACGCCCGGGGCCGCAAACGCGAAGTTGAGGTGCCCGGTAATGAACATGAGCGTGCCGGGGTGAAAGGTGCGGTTGATGCCCCCCGCCGAGTTCGTCACCACCATGCGGTCGGCGCCGAGGGCATTCACGAGGCGCACCGGCATCGTCAGCTTCTGGACGGGGTACCCTTCGTAGAGATGGACGCGGCCCTGCACGAAGACGACGGGGGTGTCCTCCAGCGTCCCAAACACCAGGCGCCCGTGGTGGCCGCTGACGGTCGAAGCCGGGTAGCCCGGAATGTCCGGGCCCTCCACGACCGTTGTGTCGTGGGCCGCATCGGCCAGGGCCCCGAGGCCCGAGCCCAGAATCAGCACGATGTGGGGCGTCGCCGAGGTGTGGGCGCGGACGGCATCAACCGCGGGACGCAAGTCTTCTTCGTGAGCGGTGGGATCGGACCGGACGTACATCGGGGCGGAAGGAGAGATGAGCGAAAACCAACAGAGCGAACAGGATAGCCGACGGCGTGGGCAGTTGCCACCCGACCTACGGGGACGCCCGCAGGATGCGGTAGTTGCGAAGGCTCCACAGCAACTGCTCTCCCACGACGCGGAGCGTGGTGGTGAGCGGGATGGCGACCAACATGCCCACAATGCCGGCCAACTGGGCCCCCACAAGCACCACAAACAGAATCACGAGCGGGTGGGCCTTGGCCGCCTTCGAGAAGATGAGGGGTTGCAACAGTACGTTGTCGGCCAGCTGCGTGAGGGCCATGGCGAGGGCCACGCCGGGCACCAGCGCCATGTTACCCGTCTGCGCAATGCCCACGAGCGTCCCACACACGAAGCCGAGGAAGGGACCAAAATACGGAATCGTGTTCGCCACCCCCGTGAAGATGCCGATGGCAATGGCGCTCTGCAGCCCCACCAGCCACAGCAGAAAGGACGCGATCAGGGCGATCGACGTGCACTGCACCAGAAGTGCACGAAAGTACCGGCCGATGTTGACCTCGACCTTATCTAGGATCGCAAGCGTGACTTCAAAGTAGCGATTTGGAACGAGTCCCAACAAGCTTCGCCGAATCTGTACGCCGTCCTTCAACAGAAAAAACGTGACGAAGGGAATGATGACGACCGCGTAGACGATGTTCGTGAACACGGCCACGACCGAGGTGAGGGTTTCGGCCACGCGGTCCCCGCGCACGAGGTCGCCCCTTACCAGGGACTCCGCCATCTGCTCCACGTTGCGCACGAGCACTCCCTGTTCGATCGGGGCCACCTTCCGAAGCTGTCCCTCCAGATAGGTGGCCACGTCGCGGGCCGCTTCCACGCTCACCAGCTGCGAGAGCTCTTGGACCTGCTGTGCGAGGAAGGGGACCACAGAGGTGACGGCGATTCCTATGGCGCCGATGACAGCGAGAAAGGTCAGAAAAATGGCCGGGACGCGGCCGAGCCCCCAGCCCTGCAGGTGATCCACAACCGGACGGAGCAAATAGGCGAGAATGCCGCCCAGGCCCAGGTAGAGCACCAGCCCGGCAAAGTACCACAGCCCCCACCCGACGGCCCCCACCGCAGCGGCGGTCAGGAGGAAGCGCACCACCCGGTCCAGCGTAATGGTGCTTCGGTCCGCCGGGGGACGGGGTCTTTCCACAGGATGCGGCCGCACCGAGTCGGGCGTGGGGGGCGCCGTCTTCAAGGCCTCGCGCTCGGCGTTCGGGCCAGACGCCTGCTCCGCACGAGACGACGGGGCGTCGTCGGGCGAGGACGATGTGGACTCGGCGGCGTCGGGCATAGAACCAAAACGAGATGTATGGTGCGGGCGCAGCTTTCGAGAGAGACGCTACGGGGTGGAGCCGCGCCGCTCCAGGTCGTCGAGAATGGGATAGATGGTGTCGGTGGTGAAGCCGCGACGGCGCAGGTAGCGGTACAGCTTCTGCTTTCGTCGCCGGGGATCCTCTTCATCGGCCAGGCGGGGCCAGCGCTTTTCGGCGTGAGCGCGGGCTGCCGCGGTCACGTCCTGGTCAGCGAAGAAATCGGCGACCGCCTGGTCGGCCAGGGCGGCGTCGATGCCCCGCTCCTCCAGCTCGCGGCGGAGGCGGACCGGGCCGTACTGTTTACTGGCAAAGCGGTTGCGCACATAGTCCCGGGCGTAGACTTCATCGTCCAGGTATTCCAGTTCGTAGAGCCGCGCCACCACCTCGTCTATGATAGGCCGCCCCACGTCCTGCCGGCGCAGCTTCCGGCGCACCTCCTCCTCCGTCCGCGGCTTGTGGGCCAGGTAGTTGAGGGCGCGCTGCTTGGCCTCGACGTACGCCTCGTCCTGTTCCACGCGCCGCCGCTCCTCCTTCGAGAGGGTTCGGCCCTCCCGAAGTCCGTGCTTCGCAGCGACGTCCTCGTGGACCCCAAACGCAAACTCCCCGTCGAGGAAAACCGACACCCGATCCTCATTGTGGGTTTGGGCCTCCAGGCGCGTGATCGTTGGCGGTGGAGCGGGCTCGGCCATGATGCACGGTTCGGGTGATGAGTGGATCTGTGAGGGTGTACGACGGCGCTGTCGACTGGATTCTCCCCGTTGAGCCCGACGGCGCGTCACAGCCCTCTGTGGCAGCGCTCACCTCGCGGGCGAGGGAGTCCACGGCCACCGCCGTCGCAATGCCCAGGGCGCCCTCCACATTGGAAATCGGCTCGCGCAGGTCCGGATCCGTGCGGCTGCGAGCAAAGTTGCCGAACGACGAATCCCCACGCACCACGGTCGTCGTTAGTTGATGGGGGGGGAGGGGCGCAGTGCTGCTGTCCACCGGCACCGCATACACCCCGGTCCATCGCCGCTGTCCCTCCTCCTGCCCAAACTGATCCTCGCGACGGATCTCCACAGGCCGCAAGAAACGGTCCACGAGGCGGGACGAAAACTGAGAGGTGTCGGGCCGCAGCCGGGCGCGGATCCACTGCGTAGAATCGGCCCCCGTGCTCAGGCCCGCCGCAGTCCAGCGCACCGTCACGTCGATGGGATAGATGTAGCCGCGTTCGGTGGGAATGTCGAGCGAGTCGCGGCGCAGGGAGTCGACCCGAACGGCCCGCACGGGCTCTTCGGGCACGCGCACGCAGACGTCGGCGATCTGGAGGGGCGGCGGCGTGGTGCCTCGGGCGCGCGCCTGCTCTCCGTTCCACCGCACGTCGAGCGCCCATGGAGTCCGGGCCGACACGGTATCGGAGGGTCCCGCGGGCACGTACTGCCCGGGGCGCTGTGGGCTCTCATCGTACGGAATGGTGTCTCCCTCTAGGGTGAGCACGACCTGTCCCCCCGTTGCCGCATCGTCTGAGGCCCCATTCGTTGACCCAAGCGGGCGCGTCTGTCGCAGCGTGAGGGTCGGCAGCGGGCGCCCGGTCTCCACGAAGGCCTCCACGACGAGCGACTGCCGCTCGTCGGCCTCCGGGGCCCAGTCGCACCGGACGAGACCCACGACCAGCCCGACGGCCAACACGCTACGGACCAGTACGGATGAAAACGACTGCATAACCGAATCGCCGGTGATGAAAAGAGACACGCCCCGAGTCATCAGAGGCTCATTTCGAGCTCCAGGAGGGGCAAAATGGGAAGGCCGCGCTGCGACTCCGCACTCACGCCGGATGCGGTGGGGCGGTAGGTGCGATCCGCCTCGTTGGCCCGGTTGGTTGCATTGTAGAGGTTGAGCCGCGCCGCCCAGTCGGCCGACAGAAACTGGAAGGCGTAGCCGAAAATCACATCGATCCGGAAGTGCGGATCGAGCCGATCGTTGTTCACCTCGGGCCGATACAGGTACGTGCTGGGCCGCGAATCCACCGGATCCCCGACGCGGTATCGGGCCTCCGGGGTTGTGATTGGGTAGCCGCTCCGCCACTCGGACGCTACCGTGGCCCGCCACGGCCCGCCCTGCCAGCTTACGGCCCCGCGAAGGGTGAGTGGCACGTCGAGGTCGGCCGGGCGCCACCGGTCCCCAGTCTGAATCTGGCCCGGCGCCCGGAGAAACGTACGCCCGCTGGTCACGCCCATCCGGGCGTTCCACGGCCCCCGATCATAAACGGCACTCAGCTCCGCCCCAAACGACCGCTTCTCACCCACGGTGTACTGGCCAACGAGGGCCCCCACCTCAATGCCCGGCCCCTCAATGCCGTCCTTCTCTTGAAAGACATCCGCCGGCACGAGGATGCGGCGGGCGCCCTGGAGGTACGTATCCAACTCCAGCGTAAGCCCCTCCCCAAGCTGGCTCTGTGCCCCCAGTCCCACCTGCGCCCCCATGGCCGGTCGCACCTGCGTGCTGGCCGGTACCCAGCGGCTCGACACCAGATCGTACGTGAGCGAGTAGCGGTCCCGAAGCCGGTGCAGGTATTGGGCATGGACCCCGGCACTGGCATTCAGCACCAGGCGCTGGGGATGCACCACGTAGCGCCCGCCGAGCCGGGGCGCCACACGCACAAACCCTCCGTTGCTAAACACGCTGGCCCGCACGCCTGGCTCCACCGTCCACCGCGGCGTAGGCGTCCACCGATCCTGCAGGTACCCGGCCACCTTGACCGCCCCGACGCGGCTCACCTCGTTCCGCTGCTGCGTAACGCCCACCGAGCGCTGCAGGCGGCTGCGGAGGGTGCTCTCGAACTGCAGGGTAGACACCTCAAGGCCTCCGCTCAACTCGTGCCGCACCGACGGATGGTACGTCGCGTGCACCTTGGCACCGATGTCGTGCAGGCGCACCCGGTAGTCCGAGACGAGCGACGAGGTGGCAGTCGGCTGCACAAACGAGCCCTCATCGGCCCGATACCCGGAGTAGTACGCCGTCGTGGTGACGAAGACATTCTCGGCGGGCAGGTACTGGTGCTGCGCACTCACGACCCGGTTTTCCCAGTCTTGCTCGACCTCGAAGAAGAGATCCGCCGGGCGCAGCCACGAATCAAAATCGAGCGACAGATCAAACGGCAGGCGAAGGTCCAAATTGTCGCGCCCGAAGTAGTAGCTGAGTGTAAACCGATGGGTGTCGTTGGCCCGATGGGCGATTTTCGCGCTCGTGTCGTAGAAGAAATAGCCGGTCCGCAGCGTGTCGCGTCGGCCGGCCTCATCGGTCACCGGATGGGTGCGCCCGATGAGCTTGTCGATGTAGGAGCGGCGCCCCGACAGCATGAACGAGGTGCGAGACGTGACGGGGGCCTCGATGCGAAAGCGCCCGCTGAGGGCGCCGAAGGCCGCTTCGGCCGCCGGCTCCTCCCGGCTCCCATCCTTCATCTGGGCATCGAGTACCGCAGACAGCCGGCCGCCGTACTCTACCGGAAAGCCACCGCGGTACAGATTCGTCGACCGGAGCGTGCCCGTCTGAAAGGTGGAAATCAGATTGAAGGCGTGCCAGGGGTGGTACACCGGCGCTCCGTCCAGCAGGTACAGGTTCTGATCGGGATCCGCGCCGCGCACGCTCAATCCGCCCCCGAACACCCCCGGCTTTCGGATGCCGGGGGTCCACTGCAGGGCCCGGAACAGGTCCGGTTCGCTGAAGGAGGGAAGATGTTCGAGCTTCCCGAGGGGAACAGACATCATCCCGGGTCGCTGCACGCCGTTGTCGGCGTTCGTCGACCCTGCCCGCACAACGACCCCGTCTGCCTGAATTGGAGTCGGGGCAATCGAGATCGTCCCCTCATTTTGCCCCGCCACGAGCGTCGTGTCGATGGTACGATAGCCCACGTAGGAGATTTGGGCGTCGTACGGACCGGGCGGGAGCGACGAAAAGACAAAGTAGCCGTCCCGATTCGTCGTGGTCCCCGCCTTCAGCTCCGTCAGGTACACGTTCGCCCCGGGCAGGCGCTCTCCGGTCTCCGCGTCAACGATGTGCCCACCGAGCGACACGCGATCAGCCGATCCCGGACCCGCCGGGTCCGATGCGCGAACGAGAACGTACTGGCGCCGCCGCACGCGCTCGGCTTCAAGGCCCGTTCCGTCGAGCACGCACTGCAGGGCTGCCGCCGGGTCCCGGCCATCGTAGGAGCAGGACGTCGTTTTCCCCTGTACGAGACGGTCGGCATAGACGAGGTCGAGCCGGCCGTCGGCCCGCAGTGAGGACAGCACCGCCCCGAGAGAGTCGTTTTGGGCCGTAACGCGAATGGGGGACTCCTGAGCCCATCCCGGACGGCTCCCCACGGCCCACAGACAGGCCCCCAGTAGAATGAGTACGAGCAGGCGAGAAGACACAGGACGCGGCGGCCGTAACCGACGACAGTTGCTCCGGTCGAGGTCCTACACGCAATCGGGGTCTCTGTTCGATTTTACACCCGCGACGAGCGTGGGTGCCCCCTATTCTACGGGCACGATCCGGTACTGTCCTTCTGCCGGGGACTGCACGTCGGCATTCAGGGTTTTGGCCAGGGTGCGAAGCACCTCCTGGACCGACTGGTCCTGTTCGAAGGTGCCAGAGACGGATTCGTCTTGGAGGGCCGACGCGACCGAAATGTCCGCCTCGTAGTGCCGTTGCAGTCGATCGACGAGGGTCGACATCGGGGTCGAACGGAAGACGAAGAGCCCCGTCCAGTTGAGTGCGGTTGTCAGGTCCACCGTCGTCGGTGCGGCGGGGGACTCTCCCTCCGCCACACGACTTCGCTGCCCGGGCTCCAGCGCGACCGGTGACGCATCGCCGGTCGCATCCCCAAGGTTCACGCGCCCCTCCGCAAGCACGACCGCCGTCGTGTCTTCTCCTGTGAGCACGCCGAACTGCGTGCCGAGGACGGTGGCGGTGGCACTGGGCGTCTCTACGGAAAACTCGGGGCCGTCGGCGCGGCGCACCACGTCGAAGAACGCACGCCCATTGCGGAGCGTGACGCGACGGGCCGTGGTATCGGACAGATTCGTAGGATACGAGAGCGTCGCGCCCCCCACGAGCCGCACCGTGGAGCCGTCCGCGAGGTCCACAACGCGCGTCTCTCCCTCATCCACCGTAACCGTGGTCACCGCCTCTTCCTGCGACCAGTAGAGCGTCGCCAGAACGGCGGCGCCCACCACGAGGGCCGCCACGGCCAGCCGGCGCGTCCACCGCTGCGCGGCGCTGCGGGAGCGACGGGCGGACCGGCGGGGCGGCCGATCGGCAGCGCGGGTTTCGTCGTTAGTGGCGTGACGGGCCGAGGGGGCCGTGCCGTCCGTCTCTCGTGCCCACGCGACCTTGAAGGCCTCCTGGTCCTCCTGAATGCGCTCCACAACCTGTTCCAGGGCCGGGACGGCCTCCAGGGCCCGTTCGATGTCCTCCCGGGCGGCCGCGAGAGCATCGTGCTCCTCGGCCGTCAGCACCGCCCCGTGCCCGGCCTCGTCCAGCGCGTAGAGCACGAGGAGGCGACGCCCGGGGTCTCGTTCCTGCAGGCGATCATGGATCCGTCCCCGCACGGCACACCAGTGCGCCCAGGCGCGCGCAAGGGCCGGATTGTCGTCCAGCTGACGCCGCACGGACGGCTGATCGGTGGGCGAGTCGTCAAACAGTAGGGTTTCGTAAACGTCCTCCATGAGGCTGCGGTTGTTCCATCCATAAACCCGCGCCCCCGCCACTGCGAAGGGGGTCGCGCCGCGGCGTTCGTCCGTTGCGTCGGAACGCATGTGCGGTATCTGACGGGTAGGCCGCGGTGCCTCGGGAAAAGGTAACACGGCCGTTCCATTGCCCTTTTCCTGGGGACGCCGAGGTCAGAGCCCCCCAAACCATAGCAACGCTAGCAGCACGCTGAGGGCGTCCCGCATTTTTTCGAAGGCCCGCTTCACCTGCATCTTCACGGCCGCCTCCGTGGTGTCAAGCATCTGCGCAATCTCTCGGTAGATGTACCCGTACTCGCGGAGCTCCATGATGCGCCGGGCCTTGGGGGTGAGCACATCGAGGGCCTTCTCCACATCCACCTCTGCACTCCGATCGTCGGGGTCGGTGGTCCGCTGCGGGGGGAGGTCGGGGTCGTAGAGGCGTTCCTTCATGTCGTACCGCCCGCGGTAGTAGTCCTGCAGTTCAAACAGGGCGGCCTTCATCGCGAACGACTTGAGGCTGCCCGGTTTGTTTAGCTCTTCGAGTCCCTCGTGCACCCGCATCAAGGTGTTTTGCACGAGGTCGTCCACATCGGCCTCCTTCCCAATCCGCTTGATAAAGTAGCCCCGCAGGATCGGCTCCAGGCGGCGCAGGAGGTCGTTTCGGGCGTCGTCGTCTCCCTCCTGGGCCCGACGGACGTGGGCGGAGTCGAACTCGGAATTGGCCATAGGGGGACAAGAGAACGGGGCGGGCGTACACAAACCAGGGGGGACCAGCCTCTGCGGCCGGTGGTCCGGCAGAGAACTGACCGTTCGTCACACCGTACAAGAAGCGGAGTGTATAGGTTGCTCAGGTCTCCTGTCGGCGGCCGTGGGAGGCCCGAGGCCTTTCGCCCGGTCCTTTCGGACCTTCAAGCGAACGGCCTAACGTCTCCGCCGCTCTGTACGCACATGATTTGTCCATGCAATCCTCACGACCATGAGTTTGTACGACCTGCACAACGCAAAGCTGAATGAAATGGAGGGCGAAGGGTTCGCCTATTCCGAGAAAACGGTGTACGGAAAGGAATACAAGGGCGTTTTCTTCGGGGAAAACGAGGACGAAATCGAGAAGATCGCCGGTGAGGAGGAGGACGCCACCTTTGAAGGCATTCTGTACGACCGGAGCCGGGAGCGCGAAAAGAGCTTTTCCGTCGAGATCACCGATGTCATCAGCACGCCCTCGGGGGAACGCGCGGACTTCGTGGCGACGGAGAAGCCGTAACGACCGGCGGCGCGGTGCATGTGGGAACGATCGCAGGGGCTGAACCGACCGGTTCAGCCCCTTTTGTCGCTGCCCCGTCTCTGCGACGCACGAGGAGCGAGCCTCTCAGTTGTTTTTAGCGTCGGGGCTTCGGAATCGGAAATTGTAGGTCACCCCAATCTCCGGGGCCTGCTGTACCACGTCGACCCCGCCGTAAAGAACGACGCGGCCCAGGTTGCCCACCAGGCCGACCGAGGCAGACGGACGCACGTGCGGGGTCCGTGCCGCATCGACCTGAACGCCCGCCCCAATGGACGGCTGCACCGGGGTCCCAAACACGTCGTAGAAGCCGAGGGCCTTGGCGGTGAGTCGTTGGCCGGGATCGTCGTCCAGAACGGCCGCGTTGACGGCAGCCTGGAATTGGACCCCTCCCCTGGGATTGGTGTATCCGGCGGCGAGTCCGAGCGGCGTGTCGCCCGTTCCGTAGAGCCCGACGGTGCCGCCAATCACGGCCGTGAGCGCCACGGCCCCCGCGGCCACGAGGGCCGGTCCCCGCAGGTCCGGTCCGTCCTCATCGTCCTCGTCGTCCTTCTCTCCGCCAGATTGCCCCCCGTCCTCGGTGCCGGACGTGCGTGCCGTCTCGTCATCGTCCCCATTGCGTCCGGTTCGCTCCCCATCAGCCGTCTCTTCCCGGTCCCGGGCCTCCTCGGCGTCTCCGACCCGCCCCTCCGCCTCCCCAGTGGGCCGCCCGGCGGACTCGCCCCGGGGCCGAACCTCCCGCCCCTCCTCCGATGCTCCTCGGTCCACGTAGTACGGTCGCGGGGCGATCCGCCACCCAATCCGGATGCTCGTGCGGGGCGTATAGACGCTCGGGGCGCGGCGTGACTCCGGCTCCTGGCGACGTGCATCGGGGGCCCCGGCCCCGCGGTCCGACGTGCGTCGCGCCTCGGGAGAGGAGAAGCCCATCCGCTCGACAACCGGATTGCGAAGGGTGACCCCGCGATGGAGCGCCCGGCGCGCCTCCTCGGCCGGCACGTCAAGAAACACGCGGTCGTGCCCCACCTCCACCTCAAACGAGTAGACGCTCGGCAGCGGGCGAAGCGCCATGCTGTCCACGGCCACAATCATGTCTCCGATGGGCTCTCCCCCGGCCACCACCTCTGCTCGAAGCTCTACGTTTGCCATTCGGACGTCTTCGGGCCCTTCCCGCCGTGGCACCACCTCGCCCTCGTGCAACACGCGTCGCCCCGGCCGCCAGCCGAGCACAAAGGACCAGCGCGACGTGGTATCGGTGGCCGCGTACCGGTAGTCAAGGCCCAGCGAGTCGAGTTCGGGCAGCAGGTACGGCGCGCGGGATCCCATGTCCCGAAGCAGCCCCGGGAGCGACTCGGGCCAGTTCTTGAGTGCAACGCTCCCTTGATGCGCCTCCGAGCCGCGCACGGCCTCTCTCTGCACCGAATCGCGCTCCTGGGCGGAGACAAACCCGACGCTGGAAGCGAACAGAAAGGCGGCAAGGAAAAGGGCGCGGGACATATGGACGACGCTTCGGAAAAGATCGGTGCGAACGGCCCTTGTAAGCCGCACACGCTCGGTGAAAAGTTACAGGTCGCCCCCTGCGGCTCCCTCTGAACGCACAGCCGGTCAGAAGGTGCGGATCACCTCCAAAAAGGCTTTGCCGTAGCGATCGCGCTTCACGTCTCCCACGCCGTGGAGGCGTCGGAACGCGTCGAGCGTCGTCGGCCGGTGCTCCACCATGGCGCGGAGCGTCTTGTCGTTGAAGATGACGTACGGCGGCACTTCTTGCTCTTTCGCCAGCTCGGTTCGCGTGTCCCGAAGTGCCTCGAACAGCTCGCGATCCGGCCCCGTCTGGGGAAGGGGGTCCGCGTCGTCGGCTGTTCGCGTCGTTGACGCCGAGGCGGTCCCATTTGAGCGGGGCGTCTTGCGGAGGGCGACCGACGCATTGCCGCGCAGGACAGGCCGGCAGGCCTCGGTAAGCCGGAGCGCCCCGTATCCGGCCACGTCAACGTCCACCATCCCTTTCGCCACCAGCTGCCGGATGACGGCGCGCCACTCGCCCTTCGACCGGTCCGCGCCTATGCCGTAGGTCGACACCGCGTCGTGGTCGTGGCGGCGGACCTTTTCGGTGTCGTTGCCCAGGAGCACGTCGGTCACGTGGCCGCTGCCGAAGCGCTGGCCGGTCCGCGCGATGCAGGAGAGCACCTTCTGTGCGGCGGTGGTGGCGTCGCGCGTGTCGGGCGGGTCGAGGCAGTTGTCGCAGTTGTCGCACTGCTCGGCCTCCATCTCCTCGCCGAAGTAGTTGAGGAGGACTTTGCGACGGCAATCGGCCGTTTCGCAGTAGCCCAGCAGGGCGTTCAGCTTGTGCCGCTGGGCCCAGCGGTGGTCCTCGTGCTCGGTCCCCTGGTCGATGAGCTGGCGCAGGCGCACCACGTCGCCGCGGCGATACGTCATCCACGCGGTGGCGGGACGGCCGTCGCGCCCGGCGCGGCCCGTCTCCTGGTGGTACGCCTCCAGGGTTTTCGGGACGTCGAGATGGACCACAAAGCGCACGTCGGGCTTGTCGATGCCCATCCCGAAGGCCACCGTGGCGACCACGATCAGTCCCTCCTCCCGCAGAAAGCGGGCCTGGTGTTCCTCCCGCTTCGCATCCGACAGTCCGGCGTGGTACGGGACGGCAGTGTGCCCCTGCCCGTTCAACCAGTCGGCCGTCTGCTCCACACTCTTGCGCGTGAGGCGGTACACAATGCCGTTCTGGCTGGGGTGCGCCCGCCCGATGAAGTCGTCGAGCTGCCGGAGCGGGTCCGCCCCCTTCGGCTCTACCACGTAGCGGATGTTGGGACGGTCGAAGCCGGTCACGAACCGATCCTCGTCCGACATGCCCAGGCGGTCGAGGATGACCTCCTGCGTGGGTGGATCCGCCGTGGCGGTGGCGGCGATGCAGGGGACCTGTGGGAAGTCCTTGCGCAGCCCGGCCAGCTCCAGGTACTCGGGGCGGAAGTCGTGTCCCCATTGCGAGATGCAGTGCGCCTCGTCGATGGCGAGGAGGGCCGGCTGGACCTGGGCCAGCAGGTTCTTAAACCGAGAGCGGGTGGCACGCTCCGGCGCCACGTAGCAGAGGTCGAGCCGCCCGTGCGTGAGGCGCTCCTCCACGGCCCGCCGGTCGGCGCGGCCCAGACTGGAGTTGAGAACCTCGGCCCGCACGCCGCGCTGCCGCAGGGCGTCAACCTGGTCCTGCATGAGCGAGATGAGGGGAGAAATCACAATCCCGGTGCCCCGCCGCACCAAGGCCGGAATCTGGTAGCAGAGCGACTTGCCGCCGCCCGTTGGCATCACCACCATCGCGTCGCCGCCCCCCACCACGCGCCCGATGATGCGCTCCTGGTGGGGCCGGAATGCCTCGTAGCCAAAAACGGACTGCAGGACGTGGGTGGGGTCGGCACCGGTGACGTCGACGGACGAGGCGGACATAGACGCAGCGTGAAGCGTTGAGAAGCGAGAGGGACTGCGGATGCACCCGAGCGGATCAGCTCCTATCATACAGGGCAGCCGACCACAAGATCACCAAACTGCCGGCCCGCCCCCGGCTTTTCCCCTCTCTTCGCTTT
>JBKHEM010000034.1:0-20455 GCA_046540815.1 Salinivenus sp. | reverse complement strand
CGTTCCCGTGACCGCTGTGTCGGACGTCACGGGCGTGCCGGAGGTGCTCTCGGGCCGCGTCAAAACCCTCCACCCGGCCATCCACGCCGGCCTCCTGGCCTGCCGATCCGAGCCCGAGGACCAGGCTGCACTGGAGGCCCACGGATATGACCCGATCGATCTGGTAGTGTGCAATCTGTACCCGTTCGAGTCCGTCGTGGACACCCCCGACGCCTCGCTCGATGATGCCATGGAAAACGTGGACATCGGCGGCCCCACGATGATTCGCGCCGCCGCAAAAAATCACGCAGCCGTCGGCGTCGTCACCTCTCCCGACCGCTACGATGCGGTCGCGACGGAACTGGAACAGAATGACGGACGCCTGTCCGCCGCCACGCGCCGCGACATGGCCACTGACGCATTTTCTCACACGGCGCACTACGATAGCGCAATCCACGAGTACTTGTCGTCTACAACGGACGCGGGTGGAGAAGACGAGGGCCTTCCCGACTCCTTTCAGGTATCACTTCCCAAATCCACTACGCTCCGGTACGGCGAGAATCCGCACCAGCAAGGGGCCCTCTACGGCCGCCCGGACCGGTATTACGACCAGGTGCATGGGGCCGCGCTCTCCTACAACAATCTGAACGACCTGAACGCCGCCCTAGCGCTCATTGACGAGTTTCGCGACGCCCGGCCCACGTGCGCCATCCTGAAGCACACAAATCCGTGTGGCGTCGCCTGCGCCGATTCGCTCCCGAGTGCCTGGCACCAGGCGTTTGCCACGGACCGACAGTCGCCCTACGGCGGGATCGTGGTGGTGAACCGTGCCCTGGACCGCCCGACGGCCGAGGCCATCGATGAGATCTTTACCGAGATTATTATTGCTCCCGAATTCGAATCGGGCGCCCTGGATCTCCTGGAGCAAAACGACCGCCGACGCCTCATTCGGCAAACGGCCGCCGCCCGAACGAACGATCGTCCCGAAGTTCGAAACGTGCTGGGAGGCCTGCTGGTGCAGACCACCGATCCCGTCCTCCCTCCCTTCGACGAACAGCGGGCCGGATGGACAGTCCCCACCGAGCGCCCCCCTACCGAGGACGAGGCGCGGGATCTCGACTTCGCCTGGCGCGTGGCGAAGCACGTGAAGAGCAATGCCATCGTCTACGCCCGCGACGAGGCGACCCTTGGGGTAGGCGCCGGCCAAATGAGCCGCATCGACGCTTCTGAATTGGCCGTCCAGAAAGCAACGAAATCGGAACTTGACCTTACCGGCTCCGTGGTAGCGTCAGATGCTTTCTTCCCATTCGCCGACGGGCTTGAAGCCGCAGCCGTGGAAGGAGCCCGGGCCGCCATTCAACCCGGCGGTTCAATTCGCGACGACGAGGTGATTGAAGCCGCCGACGCCCACGACATGGCGATGGTCCTCACCGGCCGTCGCCATTTTCGCCACTGAGGGCCCCTCGCCCCACCGTGCCCTCCGCCCCTCCAGTCCCCTCCTTCCCAACCACCTAAGCACCCAGGATAGATGTTTTTTAACTTCTCCCAAGATGTCGCGATCGACCTGGGGACGGCGAATACGCTGGTCTACATTCGCGGAGAAGGGATTGTCCTGAACGAGCCGAGCATCGTTGCGGTCGACAACACGACCCGCGAAGTCCGCGAACTTGGGTACGAGGCCCTTCAGATGCACGAGCGGACCCACAAGGACATCGAGACCATCTGGCCCCTCAAAGACGGCGTCATTGCCGACTTCAAGGTGGCAGAGCAGATGATCCAGGGGCTCCTTCGGAAGGTGAAGAAAAACTGGCTCACCTCCATTCGCAGCATGGTGGTCTGCGTCCCCAGCGGCATCACCGAAGTGGAAAAGCGCGCCGTGCGGGACTCCGCCGAGCACGCCGGTGCAAAAAAGGTCAACCTAGTGGCCGAGCCTATGGCCGCCGCCATTGGTATTGGCCTCGACATTAGTGAGGCCGTCGGCAACATGGTGGTGGACATTGGCGGGGGAACAACGGAGATCGCCGTCATTGCCCTGTCGGGGATTGTGGTCGACGAGTCCCTGCGCGTAGGCGGCTCGGAGCTCGACAACGCCATCCGGCAGTACTTCAAGCGAAACCACAACTTACTCATCGGCTCCCGCACGGCCGAGCGCATCAAGTGTGAGATTGGCAGTGCCCAGGAGTTGGATACCGAGTTGGAACTGTCCGTCAAGGGCCGGGACCTGGTCAGCGGCATCCCCAAGCTCCGAACCGTTTCGTCCGTAAACGTCCGCGAGGCCCTGCAGGACAACCTGGAACAGATCAGCACCGCCGTTCTCCGGGCCCTCGAGCGCACACCCCCCGAGTTGGGCGCCGACGTGTTAGAACGGGGCATCATGATGACCGGAGGCGGTGCCATGCTGGAAGGCATCGATCAGATGCTGCGCGATCGGGTCGAGTTGCCCGTTTACGTGGCCGAAGAACCCCTCACGGCCGTGGTCCGCGGCACCGGCGAGGTCCTCGAGAACCTGGAAGAGTATAAACGGGTCCTCACGTAACCGGCCCGCGTCGTCTCTATTCGCCCGTCTCCCGCTTCTGCCATGGACCAGCGGTCGTCGCTCATTGATTGGGGTCTGCTTGCCCTGCTGCTCGTGGCATCCGTCTCCACCATGGCCCTGAAAAATCAGTCGCTCGGCCAGGCCGTCCGGGCCGAGGCCCTGGAAGTGACGGCCCAGATTGAGAGCACTTTTGCGTGGATGGGGCGATACATCCGCGTTCTGGAGGAAAACGACGAGCTCCGCCGTGAAAACATTAGCCTCTCAAGCGAAGTCGCCCGCACGCGGTCGGTTCGTCAGGAAAACAAGGAACTGGAGCAACTCCTGCACTTGCGCGACAGCAGTGCCGCCGCCCTGCGAGCCGCACGGATCGTTACTAAGGACATTTTTCGCCGCGAAAACACACTGACGCTAGACGTCGGCCGACGCGACAGCGTGGCCGAGGGAATGCCGGTTGTTCACGAGAGTGGCATCGTGGGAAGTGTCACGCTCGTGAGTGAAGAGTATGCTCAGGTTATGCCGTACCTCAACACCGATTTCCGGGTGGCCGCCACCATCCTTCCGATTCAGGCAGAAGGGATTGTTCGGTGGGATGGCGAACGCATGGACCGGCTCCTGATGGAGCACGTGGTCAAAACCGAACCTGTGGAGAAGGGACAGCAGGTGGTAACAAGCGGCCACAGCGATGCCTTTCCCGCGGGCCGGGCCATCGGAACCATTGATTCCGTCGCCACACGACAGGGACGGAGCGAACTCCAAATTTACCTTCGGCCCGCAGTCTCGTTGCCTGAAATCCGCCACGCATTCGTCGTATTGTCTCCGGCCGATTCCCAGCGCCTTGCCCTAGAATCTTCCTCGCTGGATTCATGAGCTCCCCACGGGTCCCGTTTCAAGTTCCAACGTTCCGTTTGTGTTGGTCACTCGTCCTGCTTGCCCTAACACTTGCAACAAGCCTCCCGGCACAGGCCCAACCTGCGTCTCCGTCTTCGTCGCCGCGCAAGGCATTGGCCCAGGCCATCAACGACACTCTGGACGCCGCCCCATTTGCGGGGGCCCTTTGGGGCCTGCACATTGTCAACCTGGACACCGGCGAGACCCTCTATTCCCGAAACGCCGATCAGGCTTTCGTGCCAGCCTCAAATGTCAAGCTGGCCACCAGCGCCGCGGCCCTCGAACAACTGGGGGCCGACTATCGCTACCGAACGCGCCTGTACATCGACGGCCCTGTGGAGGACGGCGTTCTCCACGGGAATCTGATTGTGCGCGGCGACGGGGACCCGACGCTCGGCGGCTACCGCCAGCGCCAAAATCCAACACGCGTCTTCCGGCAGTGGGCGGACTCGCTCCGAGCCGCCGGCATCCGACGCATTGAGGGCAACATCATTGGGGATCCAGGGCCAACGGAAGCGTCTGCGTACGGTCATGGATGGACCTGGGACGATCTAACGCATGGCTACGGCGCGCCCATTGGGGGGCTGGTGTTTAACGAAAACAAGGTCGACCTTACCGTGCAGGGGCGGGGCGTTGGGGAGCCCGCCCGGCTGCAATTGGAGCCGTTCGACACCGAGTACGTCACGCTCAAAAACGAGACCCGCACCGTCCCGGGGCAGGCCGAAGAAGAGGAAGAGTATCGGCGGGAGCCCGGCACCAATGCCTTTCGGGTTCAGACGCGCGTGCATCCGAATGCCGAAGAGGAAACCGAGCTTGCAATTTCCGACCCCTCTCGCTACTTCGTCCACAGCCTGCGACAGGTCCTTCTGTGGGAGGGCGTGCCCGTTCAGGGCCGCGCTGCTCCCCTCGACGAGGCCGGTCTGACCCCGCAGTATCGCGACTCAACGTACCGGCGCGTGGCCTCCTATCGCTCGCCTCCACTCTCCGAAATTGTTCAAACCCTTAACCGGGAGAGTCGCAACCTGTACGCCGAACAGCTCCTTCGCACCCTGGCCCTTGAGGTGGACCCCGACCTTGATGAAGACGCGGACGTGACGACGCCGCCCGATGCGGCCGAACGAGGACGGGAGGCCGTATACGAAACCCTGGTTCGAGCCGGGGTGGACACCAGCCAGGTCGAACTGGCCGACGGATCGGGACTTTCGCGCCAAAACCTCCTCTCTCCCCGTGCCGTGATTCAACTCCTGCAGTACGCGTGGAATCACAACGACAGCACGCTGCAGGACGCGTTTTATGAGTCGCTCCCCCGTGGCGGGCAGGATGGGACGCTCGAATATCGGTATCGGAACGCAGGCACAACGGATGTCCGGGCAAAAACGGGCACTCTTTCCCACGTGAGCACCCTGAGCGGATATGTAACCTCTGCGCAAGGGACCCCGCTGGCCTTTTCCCTTCTCTGCAACCACCACGTAGCCGAGGCAGAGCAAGTCCAGTCTGCCCAGGATGTCGTCGTAAATACTCTCTCCCGGCTTTCTCTTTGAGCCGGGCGGCAAATGCATCGCACGGGACCGAGTCGTGACAGTAAGGGGAAAGTTTTACAAAGAAGGGTCGCTTTCCCATCCCCCAGCACGAACCCCCGGTTCGGCTCGGCGTTGAGATAAGTCAACTTTCTTTTGGGCGGCCTACCGTTGGCGCCCGTTTTCTTCACGGTCCATAGATTTCTTCGTATACCCCGCGTCTCGTATGAATCCGTCCACCGATTCCCCCCACGCCACCACCGTCCTGGGCGTTCGCCACAATGGACGCATCGCCGTCGGATCCGACGGACAAGCGACAATGGGGGAAACGGTGATGAAACACAAAGCCGAAAAAGTTCGGTCGCTGTACGATGGGGAGGTACTGGCCGGATTTGCCGGCTCCACGGCCGATGCCTTTACGCTTTTCGAGCGGTTTGAAGAAAAACTCCGCGAGTTCGGCGGCAACCTAACCCGTGCCGCCGTCGAACTCGCAAAGGAGTGGCGCACAGACAAGTATCTTCGGCGACTGGAAGCCCTACTCGTTGTTGCTTCCGCGCGCCGGCTCCTCCTTATTAGCGGGAGCGGCGATGTGATCGAGCCCGACGACAACATTGTGGCCATTGGCTCGGGCGGCCCTTTTGCTCTAGCGGCCACTCGGGCCTTCCTCCAGCAGGGAGACGACCTGTCTGCCCACGACATTGTGGAAAAGGGCCTTGCCATTGCCGCCGACATCTGTATTTACACCAACCACAATCGTACCATCCTCGAAATTGACGCCGAGGAAGAGGAGTAGATGTATTTTCGGGCGCTGGTACGCTCCAATTTACCTGATCTATCTTTATTGATGTTATGCTAACTGTATCTTCCCACACCGACAGCCCGGCCCGCTGGGCGGCGATGTTTGTCGACTACGATAATTTACACTCTGTCCTCACGTCTCAAAGCTCAACGAACCAGCGGACCAGCGCCTACGCCTTCGAAATTCTAGAGGAGGTGTGCCGGTACCTCGAGGAAGGAGACGACACACCAACCATCCTGGGCCGCGCGTACGGGGCGTTTGACACGCGGCTGCAGGACGACGAAGACGACGTGCCCTCTCGTCTGTATCGCTCTGGGTTTGAGCCCAAGTACGTTTCGAACGATACCCAGCGCAACGCATCAGAACTCCAACTCACAATTGATGCCACGCAATTTTTGGCCGCCCGGAAGGACAGTCAAACCGTCGTGATTGTCACCGGCAACCGGCCGTACCTCCCCCTTGCCCGTCACATTCGCGAGCAGGGCCGGCGCGTCCTGGTGGCGGCCGTGAATCCACCCCAGAATGAAAACACCCCCACCAACGCCGAGGACGACCTGTACCTGGATGCACGCAACCTGCTAAGCCAGGACTCCCGCGAGGACCTGTTGGCCAACGCTCCGCAGAACAGCCACTCCCGCAGTCGGCGCGGCATGGTGGGGGCGCCGCCCCCCCGCCGGTATCAGGACCTGACCAACCCGACAGCCCGGCGGACCGTTGCCATCACCAATGAGCACTTCGGGCAGTACGATGAGGTGTACCTTACCCCCCTCCTCCGCAAACTCTCGGAGGTGCTCGGTCCGGATCACGATCCAAAGGCCCTGGTCGGAGAGCTCGAGGCGGCGGGCGCGGCCCGCCTGGAAAAACGAGAAGGGCATCCGTACGACTACACCGTTCTCATTTTGAATGACGACCACCCGGACGTCCGGGAGATCCGGACCGAGGGCTTGTCTTCTTCCGCCCCTACGTCTGGGGACGGTTCGGCCTCGGACCTGCCCGAGACTTCGGACTCCGAATCGCCTTCGGAGGAGGACCCCGAGGATGCGTCGGTGGACGAGGCCCCAATCCCCTACGACGAACACCTCATGGATGAAGCCCTCGCGGCCCCCTCCTCTGCGGATGAGGAGGAAGAGCGGGACGACGCAGCTTCGCCCGAGGTCCCTGACGCGACGGATCCTCCTTCGGACGCCCGGTAGTCCCTCCCTTTCGAGTTGCTTTACGACGCCTCTGTTCCTATGCCAAACATCACCAATCACGTCGAAGAACTCACTCCCCGACAAATCGTCGAGGAACTGGACAAGTACATCATTGGCCAGGACGACGCGAAGAAAAACGTAGCGATTGCCCTTCGCAATCGCTGGCGTCGGCAGAACGCCCCGGAGGAGATGCGGGACGAGATCATGCCCAACAATATCATCATGATCGGGCCCACCGGCGTCGGAAAGACCGAGATCGCCCGTCGCCTGGCCCGGCTGGCCCGCGCCCCGTTCATCAAGGTCGAAGCATCAAAGTTTACCGAAGTCGGCTACGTGGGCCGGGACGTGGACAGCATGATCCGGGACCTCACCGACATTGCCGTGAACATGGTGCAGGAGGAGCACAAGGAGGAGGTGCAGGACCGGGCGCGCGAGCTGGCCGAGGAGCGGATTCTCGACATTCTCATTCCGCCTCAGGACGAGGGCTCTCGGTCCGGTGGGGGCACCGACGCGTCCGATTCCCAGCCGGGCTTTACGGTCCAGGAGAGCGATACATCAGGTCATTCCACGCAGGCTGAGGAGAAAAAAAGCAGCCTCCGCGAGCGCACCCGGCAGAAGTTTCGGGAGAAGCTGCAGCGGGGCGACCTCGACGACCGGGAGATCGAGATTGAGGTCAGCACGGACTCCTCCTCTATGATGCAGGTGTTTGGCCCCATGGGAATGGAAGAGATGGGCGTGAACCTGCAGGAACTCTTTGGCAATCTGGGCGGCCAGAGTCGTAAGACCCGCCGCGTTCCCGTGGAGGAGGCGCGCGAGATTCTCACGCAGGAGGAGGCCCAGAAGCTGATCGACATGGATCAGGTAAAGGAAGATGCGCTGGAGCGCGTCCAACAGGCCGGCATCGTGTTCATCGACGAAATCGACAAGGTGGCGGGCGGCACGCGCACCCGGGACGAAGGATCCGGTCAGGGGGTGTCCCGCCAAGGCGTTCAGCGAGACCTCCTCCCCATCGTGGAGGGATCCAACGTGCAGACGAAGCACGGCATGGTGAAGACCGACCACATCCTCTTTGTGGCCAGTGGAGCATTTCACTCGTCCAAGCCCAGCGACCTCATCCCCGAGCTCCAGGGGCGCTTTCCAATTCGCGTGGAGCTTAATAACCTCGACGAGGAGGACTTCTATCAGATCCTCACGAAGCCGAAGAACGCCCTCATCAAGCAGTACCGGGCGCTCCTTCGGTCCGAGAACGTCACGATCGAATTTGAAGACGAGGGCGTGCGCGAGTTGGCCCGCATCGCGGCCCAGGTGAACGCCGATGTCGAGAACATTGGGGCCCGCCGGCTCCACACTGTGCTTACCACCCTTCTCGAAGATCTCCTCTTCGACGTGCCCGAAGAAATTGAGCCGGGGACCAAAGTTACGGTAGATGCGGAGATGGTTGAGGAGCGCCTAAGCTCCATCGCATCGAGCCGCGATCTCAGCCAGTACATTCTTTAGCGGCCTCCGGTGGCACTACCACCCAAAACGGGCAGGCCCATGTCGGACCTGCCCGTTTTTTTATTCGGTCTGCAGGATCAGGGAGGTGCGACTCGTTAGTTGAAGGACTGGAACGTGGACGGCAGGTCGTTGCCCGCATCCGCCTGGACATCGGGACGGGACGGAGCGTCGGCTGGGGGCTCATCTTCACCGCAGTACGCTTCAAACGCTGTCACCAGGTCCGACGCAATTGCGTTTGGGCTCCGGCCTTCAATGTGCTTCCGCTCTACCACATAAACGGGCTGTCCGTTGCGAAACAGCGCCATGAAGGGCGAGGACGGCGGGATTCCGGGCAGATAGGTCTCGCGAACATGATCGGTCGCCTCCAAGTCTTGCCCCGCAAAGACCGTGACGTGGTGGTCCGGCTGGGGATCGGCCTCCAGGGCGAGCCCAACGGCGGGGCGCGCACTACCGGCGGCACACCCGCATACGGAGTTGAGAACGAGGAGCATCGTGTCGTCCCCCACCTGGTCAAAGGTGGCGTCCACCTCATCGGGGGTGCGTAGTTCGTCGAACCCCAATCGGGTGAGTTCTTCACGCATGGGGTCGACCATGGCCTTCGGATACGGCATAACGGGCGGTAGGCTTTTGCTAAAAGAACCAGAGTGAGATCACAACCGTGATGGCTTGTCGAGTTCTCAACTTCTCGATAGGGCACTTGATCCTAATGCTGGTCCCCAATCGCTCTGTTTTCCGCTGCCGTTACGGGGACAAACTGGAGAAGCGTGGGACCCTCTCGTAGGTTCTCTGAACCCTGTACTCCCCCTGGCCCACGTCTTGTCGATGCGCCTTCTGCCTTCCTTCATTGGTCTCGTGGCTTGCGCCCTTTTGGTGGGTGCATGTGGAACGACGGCGCCGGTTGCTCTGGAGGACGCGTCCACAGAAGCTCCTCGCCCAGAGGCCGCCGAGCATCGGGCCCAAATCCTTCGCGCGGCCGCTGAGGCATGGAACGGGACGCCACATCAGTGGGGCGGAACCTCGCCAGAAGGTGTTGACTGCTCCGGACTCGTGCACGCACTCTATCGGGACAGTCTGGACAAGGAACTCCCCCGCACCACCAAAGAACAGTCGCAAATTGGCGCATCAGTCGCGCCGGCCGACCTCCGGCCGGGCGATTTGGTCTTCTTCCGGGTTAACACGCGTACGGGTCGGCACGTCGGTATTTATTTGTCCGACGGAGACTTTCTGCACGCGTCGAGCCAGACAGGTGTTACCGTTTCCTCTCTCCAGTCGACCTACTGGAGGGATCGATGGTGGCAGGCCCGACGCATTTTTGCAAGCCCACCGTCCTCGACCGCTGAGGAGGCCGTAGCCACACCGCCCGCTGTAGGGTGGTAGTCCCTCGGTGCTCGGGCCTGGAACTTTTTGCGCCGCAAGGCGCATATAAACGGTCGGGCTTATCACGTCCACACGATTGACGCCGCTGCCTCCCGGGCCGTGGCGTTCCTTTTTTGGCCCATGGCGATGCGGCCGCTCTGCACTGATTTCTTTTCATCGGACCAACCCAGTATGGCTGACGACAAGACCGTTTACATGACCGAAGAGGGGCTTGAGGAACTGAAGGAAAAGCTTCATCGCCTCCGCACTCAAGAGCGCTCTCGTATCGCAGACGAAATTGCGGAAGCCCGTGCCAAAGGAGATCTTTCCGAAAATGCAGAGTACGATGCTGCAAAGGAAGAACAGGGCAAATTGGAGGCGAAAATTGCGGAAATCGAAGATACGATTGCTCGGGCACGCATCGTTGACGAGTCCACCGTCGACGACAGTAAGGCCTATATATTGTCGGACGTCACCGTCGAGAACCTGGACACGGGCAGCCAACAAACGTACACGCTGGTCTCCGAGCAGGAAGCCGATGTCTCGGAAAATAAGATTTCAATTGAGAGCCCGATTGGCGAAGGCCTGCTTGGTCAGGAAGAAGGAGACGAGGTTGAGATCGAGGTTCCGGCCGGAACGGTGCACTTCAAAATTGTCGATATCTCTCGGTAGCTGAGGCCCAGGCCTGTGGCCGACTCTCAAAACATCCCGTCTTCCTCGGATGTCTTTTCTTTTCTCCGAAAGGGGCTGCGGGCCGCCCTGGCGGGCCTTCTTGCGGTCACGGCCACATACCTGGGGGGGTGCGCCCTGGCCCTGTCACTCTACGGGGCCGTATTTCCCCCGCTTACGGGCGTACAACTTCAGCGGCAGATTGAGGCGTGGAACGATGGCACCTCATCGGAGCGCCGCTACGACCCCGTCCCTCTCCAGGAAATGGCCCGCTCCCTCCCCCGGGCCGCGGTGGCCGCGGAGGACAGCCGTTTCTTTGAGCACCACGGCATTGATTGGGCGATGGTCCACGATGTAATCGACGACTACCAGAGCGGAAATGATCTGCGTGGGGCCTCCACAATCACGCAGCAGCTCGTGAAGAACCTGTTCTTGACCACCCACCGAAGCTACCTCCGGAAGGCCCTTGAGGTCCCCCTGGTATTCCTGGCAGAGGGCATATTGTCAAAGAAGCGCATCCTGGAGCTGTACCTGAACGTCGTCGAATGGGGCCCGGGGGTCTACGGCGCTGCGGAGGCGTCGGCCTACCACTACGGGCAGTCCGCTGCGGCCCTGACTGCGGCCCAATCCGCCGGGCTGGCGGCCTGCCTTCCCAACCCCCTGGTGCGCCGCCCCCAGACGATGGGCTGGTACCAGCGGATCATCCTCCGCCGAATGGAAAACCTCGGGCCGCTCCCTCTGCCTCGAACCCGCCCAGCACCGTAACGTCGGCGGCGCCACGTCTGCTTTTCATCCGACTCGTTCGCGCCCCTCCCCCACCACGCGCTATGATTGATCTACGCAGCGACACGGTCACCACTCCCTCCCCCGGCATGCGCCAAGCCATCGCGGACGCCGAAGTTGGCGACGATGTTTACGGTGAAGATCCGACGGTCAACGCCCTTCAAGAGCGAGTTGCCGATTTGCTGGGGACCGAAGCCGCGCTCTTCACCCCGTCCGGGACCATGGCCAATCAGATCTGCCTCCACGTCCTCACCGACCCGGGGGACGAGGTCATCGTGGAACGAGGGTCCCATATTTTCAACTACGAGACTGGCGCCGCAGGCGTGCTGTCTGGAATTCAGCTGCACCCGGTCTCCGGCACCCACGGACGCCTGCAGCCCGACCAAGTAGACGCCGCCGTTCGGCCCGAGGCCGACGTGATGCCACGCACGGGCGTGGTGTCGATTGAAAACACGGCCAACCGTGCGGGCGGCGTGACCTACTCGGTCGGCGCGATCCAGTCCCTCGCAGAGGTGGCTCGAGCGCACACCCTCAACGTTCACCTCGATGGCGCTCGCCTCTGGAATGCGGCCGCGGCCCTCAATGTCTCCGAGCACGAACTGACCGCTCCGGTCGACCTTTCGTGGGTCGCCTTCTCAAAAGGACTGGGCGCCCCCGTCGGCTCTGCCGTGGCAGGCCCTGCCCCTCTCATCGAAGACGCCCGGCGGGCCCGCAAGCGGTTTGGGGGCGGCATGCGCCAGGCCGGCATTCTGGCGGCGGCGGGCCTCTATGCGCTGGAGCACCATCGCCCTCGCCTGTCGGAGGATCACGAAAAGGCCCGTCGGTTTGCCGAGGGGATTGATGCCCTGCCGCCCTTCTCCGTGGACCTGGACCGGGTGGAGACGAACATTGTGATCTTTCAGACGGGAGACGTCGCCGCCCGCACGGTCGCGGAAACGGTGGCGGACGAGGCGGTGCTACTGACCCCCTTCGGCCCGCACACCCTTCGGGCCGTCACCCACCGCGACGTGGAAATGGAGGAGATTGAGCGTGCCCTTGAGGTTTTCCGCGCGCACTACGGTTAAGGGCTTGAGACCCCGTGTCGACCCTCACGGGACAACCCACTCTCCTTCCACCGTCGTCTCGGGATGACAACGGAACTGGGCACGATAATGCCCCTCCGGATGCAGATGCAGCCAGTCCACGATGTCGACCACGGTGCGCACAACGGCAAAGTGCTCCCGCCCTGGCGCTACGTCGTCTCGCGTGATGGGCTCTTCCTGCACGGAATCCAGGAGCGCATCCTCCGGGGCGTCAAGGGGCGTTCCAGAGGGAGCCGTCCGAGCGTGGACCGCTAACGACGCCGGAGACTCCCTTTCCCACATCGCATCTGCGACACCGTCCTCGGTGTGGATGCGGGCCGTCCCTCGGAGACGCACTTGCTGGCGGGACTCCGGGTCCCACCAGTGCCACGCCACCCGGCTGCAGCGCCGGATGTCCTCAACTTTCTGAGACTGGCGGTCTGTATGAAACGACAGAGTCCGTGCCTCCCGATCGGCCGCCCGCACCACCACCGTTCGCAGGGCTGGCCGGTCGCCGTTGCACGTTCCAACATTGGCCGTGCGGAACGCGTGGCCGGGATCCGAGGCCCCGGCCTGCACAGATGTCCACACGTGCTCAAACACTGTATCGAGGCTGCGTAGTCGATCCATAACGTTCGATGTGTAAGATGAAATTATGCTCGACGGCCCACCTGAACGCGAAGGGGAGCACAGTGAGTGGCTGTCGCCTCCAATTCATCTCCTTCCGAGACAGCCCCCACGCCGGAGGGGGTGCCTGTATAGAGGAGATCCCCAGGCTGCAACGTGAAGATTTGTGAGCAGTAGTGGATAAGCGTGGCCACGGGAAAGATCATCCGATCCGTCCGTGCCTTCTGGCGGGTGTCTCCATTGACTGCGAGTTGGAGCATTAGGCGTTGTGGATCTCCCACGTCATCGGCGGATGTGAGGGGCCCAAGGGGCGCAAAGGTATCAAACCCTTTCGCGACCGACCAGGGATGGCGGCGCTCCTTGGCGGCGGCCTGCAGATCGCGGGCCGTCATGTCCAGCCCCACGGCGTACGCAGCCACATGGTCCAGTGCGTCCGCGACCGGGATGTCGCGTCCCCCGCGGCCAATCACGGCGACCAGCTCCACCTCGTGATGGACATCGCTGGACTGGGGCGGAAGGAGCACCTGCTCGCCGGTCCGGATCACCGCCGAGGCGGGCTTTAAAAACACCATCGGCTCCTCCGGCACATCGCTGTCCATCTCCGACGCGTGATCTGCGTAATTGCGGCCGATGCAAAGGAGTTTGCCAATCGGCAGGGACCGGCCCTCAGGGAGCGTGACTTTCGTGCGAAACGGAAGGGAATCGTTGGTCATGGGAGGAACGGATCCGTAAACGGAACGTGGTGCATGGTCGCAATCAACAAAAATCGGTCACTCTCGCGTCGGTACTCAACCCGGCGCCCCAAAGCAGAGTTACGCCTATGTACGCGATCGTTGACGTTAAAGACAAACAATTCAAGGTCCGCGAGAACGACACCTTGTACGTCCCCTACCACGCCTCGGCCGAGGTGGACGACGAGCTTACGCTGGACCGCGTCTTGCTCGTCTCGGACGAAGAGGGCGACGTCACCCTGGGCACTCCAACGGTTGAGGACGCCTCGGTGCACGCCCGCGTGGTCGATCAAGTAAAGGGGGACAAGGTGATCGTGTTTAAGAAGAAACGGCGCAAGCGGTACCGCGTTAAGCGTGGACACCGGCAGCAGTACACGCAGATTCAAATCGAGTCGCTCGACGTGAATGGAGCGGCCCCTGACGCTTCGTCTCCCCCCTCCACAGAGGACGCAGAGGAATCTGCCTCGTCCGAGGAGCCGGCATCGGCCGAGGGGGACGACGCGTAGACGGCTGCTTGCTCTTACTCGCACTCTTCCGAATCGAACCGCGAGGTAGCTATGGCACACAAAAAAGCCATGGGCTCGACCCAGAACGGTCGAGACTCCAACCCGAAATATCTTGGTGTGAAGGCGTACGGCGGCGAGTTCGTCGAGGCCGGAAACATCATCGTGCGCCAACGCGGCACGAAGTTTCACCCAGGGCATAACGTAGGACGCGGCGGCGACGACACGCTGTTCGCGAAGGGAACCGGTACGGTCCAGTTTTCCCGTAGCGGCGACCGGAAGTACGTCCACGTGATTCCGGACGAGGCGTAGGCCGCACACATTCTATTCCGAACACGCAAGGCTCCTCTCGCCTCGACGGCGGCAGGAGCTTTTTGCGTTTCTTTTCCTCTGTTCACTCCCGGCATGCCGTCTCCCCCCCTCCGGTCCCATTACCGCTTTCCCGATGCGCCGGATGCGGTCGAGTTCCGCGCGTTTACGCATGGGCTGCAGCCCACGTCCGTGCCGGACATGATGGAGCATTTTACCGAGGACTGGCGTCAGCGGGGCGTGGACGCCTGGAATGAAGTCCCCAACCACTGGCGGCCCGCAAGCAACGATTCCGTCGGGTGGTGGACCCTCCCCACCTACTTGGGTGACGAATTTATTTCTCCTCTCCTCGGCGCCCCACAGGGCACCTGCATCTGGCAGCCCAGCGTGCACTGGACCGTACAGTGCCTCCTCTCCGCGCCCGAGGTTCGGGCGCGGGGATCCGAGGTCCTCGTGCCCCAAACCGCCTTCCCCTCCGTCCTCCACAGCGTCCAGAACTGGCGAGATCTGCAGGATTTCACTCCCCAGATCGTCCCAAAGACAGACGCACGTCAACTGGACCGAAACGCCCTGCTGGGCCAAATTGGCCCCGAAACTGCCCTCGTGGCTCTTAGCCACGTCGGGTTTACCACCGGCGCCCGCCTCCCGTCCGCGTTCCTTCGTCGACTGGCCGACCGCGCCCACCAGCACGACGCCCTCCTCTTGGTTGACGGCTACCACGCCGCCGGCTCCATGCCGGTGGATGTGTGTGACCTGAACTGCGACGTGTACGTGGGCGGCCTGCTGAAAGAAGGCTCAGGCTCGGCCGGCAACGCCTTTCTCTACGTCCGCAACGGACTGGACCTGACGCCCCGACTCACGGGCTGGTTTGGAGACGCCGCCCCGTTCGCATTTCGTCACGAGCCCGAACCACACCCCGACGTACGGCGCCGCTTTCTCGGCGGCACCACCCCGGTGGCTGCCATGTATCACGCAGTGGAAGGCGTCCGGCTACTCCTCGACTGCGGACTCGACGTGGTCCGTGAGCATTCGCTTTCGCTCACGACGCGCGCGATCCAGCGCGCCGATCAGGCCGGCATCCCCCTCCGCTCGCCTCGCGCCCCCGAGATGAGGAGTGCCATGGTGCTTCTGGACATCCCCGACGCCCACAAGATGACCGCCTACCTCAAACAGCGGGACATCTACACCGACAGCCGGAAAGACCAGGTCGTCCGCCTGGCCCCCTTCCTCTGGAACACCCGGGCGGAGGTGGATCGGGCGTTTGATGAAATTGAAGAGGCCCTTCACGCAGACGCGTACCGGGCTGTCTCGCCGTCGGCCTCCGGCCCGGTCACGTAGCCTCCTCCGCTTCGCTTTCGCTCCGAAGCCCCTCTGGCGTAGCCGTTCGGCGGCCGGTGCGGGGATCCAGGTGAAAAAAGGCCACCAGGGCCTGGTACAGCTCGGGGTGCTCGTTCGCCATCTGTGTCGGCTGCTCAAAAAAGGCCTCCACCGCCACTGCGAAAAACTCGGAAGGGGCCTCTGCCGCGTAGGGACGAAGGATGGACTCCCGTTGGCGGACCCGTTTCATTTCCGTTCGGACAAGCGCCTGCCACTCGCCCGCGGACTCGGGGGCCACCAGCGAAGGGACCCCATCCGCCCCCTCATTGTCGAAGTCGAGCAGGTGGGCTAGTTCGTGAAGCACCACGTTGTCGCCGTCGTCCGGGTGGGTCCAGCTGTGCTCAGCAGACGCTGCCGTGAGAATAATAGGGCCTTGCTGGTGCGCCATCCCATCGTACGCTGCCTCCCGGCTTCCCCCGTAGTAGTCGTCATCAAACCTTCCGGGATAAAAGAGAACCGAATTGCTGCCGGGCAACTCCCAGGTGGGACGCCCATGGAGGAGGACCGCAATGCCGGTCGCCACACTCAAGCGCAGATCATCCGTTACTTTTACGCCCCGTACGCCCTCGAACGAGTATTCTTTCATCGCAAACTGCACGTCTCGCTCGAACTCGCGCGCCGCCTCAGCATCCAGCCGCTGGTACAACGGGACGTGCGATTGCAACCACTCACGCCACCTTTTCGGGAACCGCTGCTGGGATACGCGCCAGCGCCGGAAGGCCCCCCGAAAGCCCCAGAGAACAATGATCACCGCCGGCGCCAGGCCCACCCATCCGCCCCAGGGCGCGGCTTGCGCCCCGATAATGCCTACGCCCCCTCCAATCGCAAGCGCCACAACAAGCGTTGTAAAAATGGTAGACCGGCGAACGATGCGCATGGAGCGTCCTGTGTTGAGAACAAAGATGACCCGTTGGCCGCCTGGCATCTCCCATGGTTCTCGGCCCCGTCTATCTGGGGAACGTACCGGCCGTCTGCATGTGCCTCACTCAGGATTTGTCCTGCTCGAACAATTGCCGACCCCCGAATGTAACAGGGAAGGTTCGCTTTTTGTGCTCCAGGAAGCGAGCCCCACTCGCGCTGTTCCTGCTAACGAATCCGACGTGGACTTATGGGTACGATGAACAAACTCCGGGAAAATACCGGGGTCATTCTTTGGATATTGGTACTCTCGTTTGGCGTAATCTGGACCCTGCAAGACTCGGAAGTCTTTGACGCAGTCAATCAACCCGGCCAGAACGTCGCAACGGTCAATGGCGAGGCAATATCCAATCAGGAGTTCCAGAACGCCGTGCAGCAACAGCGCCGACGCGTCCAGGAAGAATCCGATGGGCAGATCACGGCCCAGATGGATGAGAAAATACGTGAGCAGGCGTACGATCAGCTGATTGACAGCAAACTCCTGGAGATGGAAATGCAACGTCTGGGCATTTCCGTTACGGATTCAGAAGTGGAGGAAATGGTATTCGGGGAGAATCCGCACCCCGTTATTCGCCAGCAGTTTGCCGATTCGACGGGGCAGATCAATTATCAGATGCTGGAAAAAATGGCGGAGAACCCCGAGGCGGAAGAACAATGGATTCAACTTGAGCAGTTCCTGCGGGAGCAGCGCCGCCAGCAGAAGATGAATTCGCTGGTTCAATCCACAGTCTCTGTGAGCGAGGAGGACATCAAGCGGTATCACTGGCGGCAAAACACTCAGGCCGATGTCGAATACGCCGCTCTCCGCTACGCCTCCGTCCCGTCGGATTCAATCAGCGTATCGGAGTCCGACCTACGCGACTACTACGACGAAAACAAGGACGACTTTAAGCGCGAGAAGACGGTTACACTAGAGTACGTCTCCCGCCCCAAAGTCCCGACCACCGAAGACACCGCTGCAGTACGGAAAGACCTGGAGAGTCTACGAGACGAGTTTTCGGCCGCGGAAGATGACTCCCTTTTCCTCGCCGAGAATGCCTCGAATGAATCGTTCTCGTCTGAGTATATCACTCCCGACGAGATGGACGGCCCGGTGGCCGATGCCGTGTACGAAAATCTCGAGGTGAGTCGGATTGCGGGTCCCATCTTTGGAGACGATTTGGCTCACCTTGTGAAGATTCGCGACGTACAGTCGGCCGATGAGTCCTTCATCCGTGCCCGACACATTCTTCTAGAGACCGAGGAGGCAGACCCGGAGGCCGAGTCTCGCCTGGAGGCCCTTCGCGACAGCATACGCAACGGCGCTTCATTCTCCCGCCTGGCCCGGCGTCACTCCGACGGCCCCTCCGCCTCCGACGGCGGAGCCCTGGGATGGTTTGGTCGCGGTAAAATGGCAGAAGCCTTCGAGAGCGCGGCGTTTAATGCACAACCCGGAGACCTCGTGGGCCCGGTTCGTTCTGAATCTGGATACCATCTGATCGAGGTTCAGGACCGCACGGACCAAGCGGTACAGATTGCGGACCTAGCTTTTGATCTCAGCCCCAGCCGTGCCACGCTTAACGACATCGAAAACACGCTGGACGACGTTGCTTTTTACGCGTCCGAGGACGGCAGCTTCCAGGAGGAAGCCGAACGGCGCGACCTGGAGGTAGAAGAAGTACAGGCAGAAGCGACACAGTCCTCGGTGCCAGACCTCGGCAGCGGCCCAGGCCTCACCAACTTCCTGGAATCGGCGGAAGAGGGCGACATTAGCGAGGTGATCGACCTGAGCGACAGCTATGTCGTGGCAAAAGCCACCCGCGTAGAGCCTGAGGGCTATCGGTCGTTCGAGGATGTGCAGGCTGAAATCCGTCCTCGCGTGGAGCTTCAGAAGAAAAAGGAGATTCAACTTCGGCGCATGCGTCGGGCCGCCGAGCAGAACGACTTTGCGGACCTCCCGCAGGCGCTGGACACGGACCTTCGATCCGAGTCCGGGGTCTCGTTTTCGACGGAATCCGTTCCCGGTGTTGGCGAAGATCCGACGTTTGCTGGAACGGTCTTCGGCCTCGAGGAAGGCGAAACCTCTCGAGTCGTGGAGGGCGAGAACGCAGCGTTCGTCGTGCGTGTTACCAACATGCAGAACCCGGACGCTCCCAGCGAGGAAGAGCGCGAGAAGATCCGTCAGGCCCTTCTCCAACAACAACGCAAGGAGATCTCCTCACAGTGGATTGCGGCCCTCAAGGAGGATGCCCGGATCGAAGACAATCGGGGGCAATTTGAGTAGGCGCGCTATCAGGAGGTGAGGAGCTGCCCTCACTTCATCTCCAGCGTACCCCGGAAGGTCGTGACGACGGGCCCTTCGAGATACCAGGGGGGCTCCTCATCGGCCTCCGGCACCCCCACGGAAAGGGAGCCCCCGGGCGTGTGGACCGCCACTCGCCCCGGCGAGACGCGACCCGCCGCCACTGCAACGGTGGCGGCGGCCAGTACGCCGGTCCCGCAGGAGGGCGTTTCTGCTTCTACGCCCTTCTCGTAGGTCCGCATGCGCAGGCCATCCGCTGTGGCTTCCACGAAGTTCACGTTGGCCCCTGTCGGTTTCAGCGCCGGGTCGTGGCGGAGGCGTCGGCCCCAGGCTTCGACTGGTACAGCCTTGACCTCGGAGACAAACGCCACGAGGTGTTCTGTGCCCGTGTGCACGAAGTGTAGCGCGTGGAGTCCCTCCGGCGGATCAGTTTCCAGTTGCGGGTCCGCAGTAAGGCGAGTGGGAGCAGGCACGTATAAGCGGACCGGATCATGATTGTCTGGGGGAACCGCCACCCGGTACCGTCCTGCGTCGGAGTCAAATTGGAATTCAGGGTCTCCAAGGCCTGCATCGACAGCGAACCGGGCCAGACAGCGCGCCCCGTTCCCACACATCGTTGCCCATGAGCCATCCGCATTCACGTAGCGCATCCGATACGCTACATCGCTGGTATCGGACGGCGCAAGGGCAAGGAGCCCGTCGGCCCCAATGCCGTAGCGTCGTGGACACCAGGCGGCCGCCAGGTCCGACAGTTCCTCGTCACTGAACCGATACCAGCGGTTGTCCACCACCACGAAATCATTTCCGGCCCCGTGCATTTTGGTAAATTCGACGGTGAGCGACCGACTCATTCTGTCTGACACATCTATTGTAAAACACCACGCGGTGCCGGCACGAAGACCGAATGGGCTCGTATGGGAAGAACCTTTGTGGTTCCTCCGATCGCCCGATGGGAATCCGTCCCAGCATTCCTTTCACAACCTCACATACCGTTGCCCGAGAAACAACTAAGCATCGAAGGAGCCGATCCTCTTCTTCTGTTCGGCTTCAACGACGTGCACCTGCGGAAGATCGAGGAGGCCTTTCCGGATACTCACATTACCGCACGGGGCACCGACATCCATCTCCGGGGCGATGCCGACACCCTGGACAAGGTCGAGCGCGTGTTTAACGAAATGGTCGTCCTTCTCGATCGCAACGAGACGCTGACCGAGGACGATGTCGACACCGTTCTGGCCCTCTTCGACTCGGATCGCTCGGACTCAACGTCTCGGGCCACCGATGCCGACGCCATTTTGTTCACGCCCGATGGAGAGGTCATTAAGCCGCGATCACCAAATCAGAAGCGGCTGGTATCTTCGGCTCAGTCCAACGATGTGGTGTTCGCAATCGGACCCGCGGGCACCGGCAAAACCTACGTGGCCGTGGCGA
>JBKHEM010000033.1:0-20661 GCA_046540815.1 Salinivenus sp. | reverse complement strand
ACGGGGGCGTAGAGCGACAGGCCGTGGGCCTCTCCAAAGTCGCCGCCCACGGAGCGCGACCCGGGAACCACGACTGCTCCCTCAGGCACCTCCAGCGGGGCGTCGTCGGACGCGGTGTGCACCGTTTCCTCCACCAGGTCGTAGAGGCGCGTGGAGGCGGTCAGGTTGACGCCTGCGGCGATGACGGCCCCTTCGCGCACAATGCATCCCTCGTAGAGACCCGCGTTGCCCCCCACGAATACGTCGTCCTCAATGATGACGGGCGCGGCGTGTACTGGCTCCAGCACGCCGCCGACCTGCGCCGAGGCGGAGAGGTGCACGCGCTTCCCAATTTGCGCGCAACTGCCCACAAGGGCGTGCGAGTCAATCATCGCGTCCTCGTCGACGTACGCGCCCACGTTCACGTACATCGGCGGCATGCACACCACGCCTGGCGCCAGGTAGCTGCCGGTGCGGATTGAGGACCCGCCCGGCACCAACCGCACGTTGTCGGCCTTCCGAAGCGGCTTGACGGGATAGGTATTCTTGTCGTAGAAGGGAAATTGGTCGGTGGAGTAGTCTACGATCCGACCGATTCGAAAGCCCAGCAGGATGCCCTTTTTGACCCAGGCATTCGTGGTCCAGGAGCCGTCGTCTGTGGGGGCGGCGGCCCGTACGTCTCCAGCGTTCAGGGCCTGGATGAGGTCGGCCACGGCGTTGCCCGCCGGGCCGCGGTTGACGGCGTCGCCCTGAGCGGCGAGGTTTTCGATGCGTTGACGCAAGTCAGTCATGGAAGGGGGAAGGAAGGAAGCAAACGATGCGAACCAGCACATAAAGCTGGGAAGGAGGGGCGTGGTTGTAAAGCCGTCGGCGCTCCAGGCGCCACGCCCCGCGGGAAAATGCCGACAAAATGGTTCGGTTCAGGAGACGAGCGGTTCCGCGGGTCTTGCGACCGGCCCGTGTGCCTCCTATCCTTGGACTGTTCGACGCGTTGACAGTCTCCACCCTACTTATGAAACGCCTTCTGTTCTTCGTGCTCCTGGCCCTCAGCACCGGCCTCGCCTCGTGCCAGTGTGCCGACAAGCCCGACGTGGGTCCGGTCGAGGAGGAGGACGAGGAGCAACAGTCTCAGGTGATCCCGGCCCCCGGCCACCGGGTGTAAGCCGACGGATCTGAACGGTCCGCACGTCATACATCCGTTCCGCGTCGGCTGCCTGACTTTCGCTCGTCTTCATGCCCATCCCGGACGAAAAGATTGACGAGATCCGTGCCGCGGCCGACCTCGTGGACGTGGCGGGCGACTACGTGCAGCTGAAACGGAGCGGCTCGCGGTTTATGGCCCTGTGTCCCTTCCACAACGAGGACACGCCTTCCTTCAGTGTCGACCCGGACCAGAACCTCTACTACTGCTTCGGCTGCGGGAGTGGGGGCGACGTGTTCAAGTTTGTGCAGGAGATTGAAGGAGTTGGCTTCCTCGAAAGCGTTCGCATTCTGGGGGAGCGCTACGGCATTCCGCTTCCGGAGGAGGATGCCGACCCGGAAGCCGCCAACGAACGCGAGTCGATCCTGCACGCCCTCCGGTTTGCAGCCCGCTTTTTCTACCGCCAGCTCACCCAGACCGACCGCGGGCGCCCGGCGCTCGATTATCTCCGCGAGCGGGGCTTCAAGCCGAAGACGATCAAGCGTTTCGGCCTCGGGTACGCCCCGGACACGTGGGACGCCCTCCTGACAGCCGCCGCGGAGGAGCAACTCGAGCCGGAGATGCTGGAGAAGGCGGGCCTTGTGGTGGAGCGCAACGACGGCAGCGGCTATTACGACCGGTACCGCGGTCGCGTCATCTTTCCGATTTTCTCGCATATTGGCAAGGTGCTGGGGTTTGCCGGGCGCATCCTGGATGAGGACAAGGACCAGCCGAAGTACATCAACTCCCCCGAGACGAAGGTCTATCACAAGAAGGAGGTGCTCTACGGTCTGCACCAGGCCAAGCGCAGCATCCGCCAGACGGATGAAGTCATGCTCGTGGAGGGATACACCGATGTCATTAGCCTATCCCAGGCGGGGGTGGAAAACGTCGTGGCGTCCAGCGGCACGGCCCTCACCGAGGGGCAGATCGAGGCGCTTGAGCGCTACGCGAAGCGGGCCCTGCTGCTGTACGATGCGGACGAGGCAGGCGGACGGGCGGCCATGCGGGGCATGAAACGAGTGTTGAAGCAGGGAATGGGGGCTTACGCGGTGGAACTGCCCGAGGGAAACGATCCCGATGAGTTTGTGCAAGCGGAAGGGGGCGAGGCCTTTACGGCGTATGTAGAGGAGCACCGGCAAGACCTGCCCTCCTTTGCCTACCAGCGGGCGCGTCGCGCCGGGGACCTCAGCGCGCCCGAGGATCGGGTGGAGGTGCAACGACACATCATCGAGGCTGTGGCCCAGATTCCCGATCCGAATTTGCGGCGCGAGTATGTCCGGCGCACGAGCGAAGTAGCCGGGGTGCCGGACGCCGACCTCTTTCGGATGCTGGAAGAAGAACGGGAGCGGCTGGAGGACCAAAACCAACGGCGCCGAAAGCGCGAGTCGCGCCGGCGGGAGCAGGAGGCCTCACAACGAGCCCCGCAGCCGGCCGGGGCTTCGCCGGGCCCCGGCGCGCCGTCCGCTCCCCCCTCCGGTGCGTCAGAGGGATCGTCGTCTTCGGAGGAGGCCGCCAACGAGTCGCCCCGGCGCCTCCTTCCGGAAGAGAAGGTGCTCCTGCGCCTGATGCTGGAGCACGGCACCCGCATGGTAAAGCACGTGCTGAGCCACATGGCGCTCGACGAGTTTTCGGAGGGGCCGGCCCGCGACCTGGTGAAGGCACTGGTGCAGATGTACCAGAACGACCGGATGCGCCCGAAGGAAATTCTTTCCGGCGAGCACGGCGACGGCCTGCAGCGCCTGGCCGCCGCCGTCATGATGAACGAGCACGAGGCGTCGAAAAACTGGGCGGAGCGGGAGGACATCCGCGTGCCGCGCCTCAACGACCGGCCCTACGAGGCCGCCGAGAGTGCCATGAAGTTTCTCAAGATGGATCGCGTGGAGGAGGCGATCGATGCGGTTCGGGAGCAGGCCTACGCGGCGTCCCGAGCGGGGGACGAGGACCGGATGCAGCGCCTCCAGCAAAAAATGATGTCGCTCCAGACGCTTCGGAAACGCATCAAGCGAGGCGACTTCCTCGACGACTGACCGGCGTGTGGGGCCTGTCTCCGCCGGCGGCGCTACGGAGCATCGTCCGGCAGCGTCGGCTGATACCGCGTCGGCGAAAGGGCCGGGAGGGAGAGCTCGGCGGGGGGCTGGGTGGGCACCCGTCCCGTCACCCGCATCGTAAGGTCCGAGAGGTCATCCCACGGACCCGACAGCCACAGCCGACGGTGGGTCTGGATGATGTCGAGCTGGCGACGGCGGTAGGGAGAGGGGGCTTCGGCCGCCAGGCGTTCAAACCTGTCGTGGAGGGAGAGCAGTCGTTCGCGGTTTTTCGGCGTGAAGCCGAAGTGGGCAATGTCGTCGACGAGTGCGGCGTACTGTCGGTCCCAGATGGTCTTCTGTTCGTCCGAGGGCGGGCCGTAGGTCGTGTCGTCGAACTGGAGCGTGGCGCCGGGAGCGAGGACGTCCAGGCCGGCGTCGCGAAGGGCGCTGGGCGCCCCGGGGGGAAGGAAGAATCGAACCGCTTTGCCGTCGGCGGTGGACACGAGTCGCACGTTCCCCGCGGCGGGCACACCGCCCGTAGGCGAGGCCTCTTCGGGGAGTTCCAGGTGAGGGTTCAGGGCTCGAAACCGATGGTAGGTCGTTGGCTCTTCAGCCACGGGCCCCCACTGCAGTGCCCGGTCGGTGGAATCGAGCGTGGTGAGAAGCACGTCCAGCGTCACGCTGTCGTGGGACCGCAGCCGCACGCGGGCGGCTCGCATGGTTTGGGAGGAATCCGGGAGGCCCTGCCGGTTGGCCTGGAGGGAGCCGTGAAGCGAGGGCACGTAACTCCGCGAATAGGGGCCGAAGGTGGAGCCCTCCCGAACGGTGTCGAATCCGTCGGTGATGGCCCAGGCGTAGGCATCAGCAACGGTGGAGGCGGCCGAAAAGTGTTCCGACTCCGTGTAGTAGAGGCGGTAGAGCCGAAAGATGTTGCCCGGGCCCGTGTGATAGGCCGAGAGGCCGGGAATCTCGTGGCCCACGGCATTCACGTAGCCGCGCAGCAGCAGAAAGGCCGGTTCCAGGGTGAGCAGGGGATGGAGCTCTTCCTGTACTGAAATCGGGGCGCCCCCTTTTGTATAAAGCTGGTACTGATTCACCCCGCCCTTCTGAAGAAGCCAGGGCATCATCTGGTAGCGGCTCCGGGCCCCAGCGCCCGACACGAGGTCGTCCTGGTTGAACGTCTCGACGGTGCCTATTTCGGTTGCAAGCAGGCTCAGGCCCAGGGTGCGGGCCAGTTGAATCTCGTAGGCCGCAAACGGGGCGTCCCGCTGGTGGGCCCGTTGGACCTGGTTGGCGCGTCCCCACCGGACGCTGATGTCCTCGGTCGGGATGCCGCTGGTCTCGTACTTCTCCACCAGGTCCTTGGTTACGGTGCGACGCTGGTCGTCCACCTCGCGCCAGTCGATAGTGCCCGTGCGCCGGTACTCTGCTCGCTGGTCGGCCAGGACGTAGACCTCAAGGGTCTGACCGGTCCGGCGGTCCAGGACGCGCACCGTAAAGTTGTCGTCGACGCCTTGGCGCTGGGCGTACTGATCGAGCAGGGTATGGAAGGCGGGGAGGGGATCAGTGAGGACGGCATCGTCGAGTCGGGCCCCAGGGGGAAAGTAGGGCTGCAGCGCTTGAGCTGGATGAATGTCGAGCGACTGAAGGGAGGGCGCCATGGCCTCCTCTTCCGGAACAGGAGGGGCGAGTTCCACCACGGAGGGGAGGACGCTCGGGGCGGAGGGTGTCACGGCGGAAGGTTCGGACCAGGGAGCCACCCGAAGGGTGGTGACCAGCAGCGCCGCAACGGTGCCTACGACGGCGATCCCGACGGCGAAGCGACCCAACAATGTGGAGGGAAGGCGGGACATAAATGCGCCGTGGTCAGGAGGCAGAGGGGGCGGGTGAAGCGGGGACTGACTCTTCGGCACACTGGTTCACGAAGAACCGGAACAGGGGCGCCATGACGTCGCCCATGCGCTCGGGGTGAAATTGGACTCCCAGAACGCGTCCGTTTTCGTGTTCGATCGCCTCAATTACACCGTCGGGGGCCCGGCCGGCGACCGAGAAGCCGTCGCCAACGGAGGCGAGGGCCTGCAGGTGGCGCGTGTTCACGGTAAGGGTGGGGCGACCGAGCACCTGTCGCAGGAGAGACGACGACGTAAGCTGGACCTGGTGGGTGGATCCGTCTCGCTTCTGACTGTGCGACTGGGATTCCTCCCGTTGGCGTTCGACGTCCCCGTACAGGGTGCCGCCCGCCCGTGCATTCAGAAGCTGCATGCCGTAGCAGATGCCCAGAATCGGACAGCCGCGGGTCCAGGCCCGATTCAGCCAGGCCCGGTCGGAGGCCGCCCGGCGGTCGGACGGGGGCGAAAGCTCGTCCGCCAGTGAGCCGACGAGTCCCTCGGTGACGGCCGGCCCTCCGATCACGACGAGGCCGTCCAGGAGGGGCGCCAGGTCGTCATAGAGGCCAGTGGAGTCGAGCATGGGTAGCGGCAGTGGAGTGCCTCCAGCGCGCTCAATCGCGGCGACGTACCGGCGGTCCAGCGACTGCGTGCCGTCCTTGTAGCTGGTGGTAATCCCGATGCGAGGCGGCATAAGACCGGAGGGCTGTGGAGGCAAAACGAGTCTCTTTTCCAATGGTCTCTTTTCCAATGTACAAAGCGCGGGGGCAGTCCCGACGAAGGGGATCCATCATCGTGACGGGGAACGTTCGGTGCACCAGCCCCTGCACCTGAGGCCAACGCCTCTGTCTACTTACGTGGGCTGCACGTCGCGGAGTCGAATCGGGGTGGGGTCGCTGGCGGCCGTCACATCGAGGGCCAAAATCAGGGTGTCTCGCTGCCGGATGACGTTTGTGGCGTGCGTCCCAAGGGACCCCCGGTTCAGTTCGTCGTAGAGCGCGCGTTTGATGGTACGCGTGGCTCCCGCCTGGGTGGTCGAAGACCCGTGAATGAGGCGGAGCCGGGACCGGCCTCGATCGTCCGCAAGCCGGAGGGTCCGGTACGTCAGGTCGAGGGCTTCGTCTACGGTCGCGCCATGGAGGTCAAGCGTGACGACGCGGCCGTCGTCTTTCAACTGTGGGGTCGGCATGACAGAGAGATATTCGGCTTGTCCGTTGAAGCTTTAACGAAGGCCTTCCGGTTGAGGTCCGTCCTGGGACCGTCGATCCCACGAGGGCACCGCCGCCATGTTCGCAGAAAAAACGGCTCGCTGCCCGCGCGCAAATCCAACGGATGGAAGGGGCGATCCCCCTCAACCAAGAAGAATTCTGCACTTTCCACTGTGCTCTTTTTGGGTCGCCCTGGCGTCCGTCGATTTCAGACAAGCGTGAATGACCGGTTCGTCTGTCTGGGCGTTCTGCGAGTGGGGCTCGGGCATGGTGTGGGCAGGAGAAAGTAGCATTTGCCGGAGTGGGGCGACACGTTCATCTCCCTTTTCGGATCGAAGAACTCACGCACAGCTACGTTCTCTTCATGCCAGGGAAGGGCGGCGCCTTGCCGGGGGAAGGGTATCGTCACGTCTTTAAACGATCCGGACGAGTCTGCGCTCTAGGCCTGCACGCGAAGGGCGCCAGGCACGACCTCGACCGAGACCGGCACGTGACCCAGGCGCTCGCCGTCCGCCTCCAGTGGCGCTGGCGAGGCCTCCGCTGGCCGTGCCGTTACGACGCGTCCGGTATGCGTTGTAACGCCATCAACGGTGTCGAGCGTCCCCCGATAGAAATGCGCGGCGTGGGAGAGGAGCGTATGAACCGGACGCGCCCGGACAATCGTCAGGTTGAGTTCGCCATCGTCCACCTGGGCCGTCGGGGCGATGTGCAGCCCGGCCCCGAAGGTGGTTCCATTGGCGACGGCGACGATCCAGACGCGTTCGGCCGGAAGGGGGTGTCCGTCCAGGTGGACCGTTACGGCGTGTGGGCGGTGCGTACACAGGGCGGCCACGATGGCCCCGAGGTATCGCAGGCGGGGCGGGAGCGGAAGGCGGCGGGTGCGTTGGGTCCACCGCACCACCGCTCCGCTCAGACCAACGGAGGCCACGTTGATGGCGTAGCGGGTGCGCGTCGTTCCGTCGGCTGCGGTGTACCGGAGGCGTAGCAGGTCGATGGGGCGAATCGGGGCATGGTGGAGGCGGCGGATGGCGTCCGCACCGGTTGGCAGGCCAAGCATCCACCGGGCATCGCTTCCAGTGCCGCAGGCCACGAACGCGCACACCGCCGAGGGAGCAACGGGCTGGGTTCCCTCAAAGAAGCCGTTGACGACGCCGTGGAGCGTGCCGTCGCCGCCAATGGCCACCACGCGATCGGCGCCCTGGTGCAGCGCGCGTCGGGTTAGGACGGTCGCCGTTCCTGGGCCGGAGGTCCATCGTACGGTCAGGCGCTCGGATGCCGCCAGAAGTGGGGGCAGGAGGGCGGGCCACAGGCGGCGGACGCGACCGCCGCCGGCCGCAGGATTCACGATGGCACAAGTGTACATAAGATGGGCGCCGTGGATGCACCTCGCCTGCGGAGAGGCCCCGCTGTTCTGGAAGCCCACGGTCCGGCAACACCGAAACGGATTGGAACTAGGCGGACGGCTCGCCGAGCCGGGCGCATTCGCGTTCGAGCTGATCGATGAGGCGGGGGTCGTGCTCGACGAGTCGCTCAATGAGCGAGACAAGGGCCTTTCGGTCCAATCCCTCCGTCAGATCCGCCACAGTGGCCGGCTCTCCAAGCGGCACCTCGTCGACCGAGAGTGCCTTCAACAGGGCAGCCACGATGTGCTTGCACCACGACCCGCCGTGGTAGGGACAGGTACACCGTACGTTCGTCACCTCTTCCGCGTTGAAGCGAATGGAGACGAGGTACGGGTGGACGTCGCTTCCTTGCACCTTTGCGCGGAGGGTGTGCTCACCGGTTTGCTCCAGCGAGCGGACCGCACCACCGGAAAAGTATTCTTGTCCTCGCTCAAAGGACCCGCCGGCGGTGTGCTTGCGAATGTCCTCTTTGGAAAGGGGAGGGAGAGCCATCGGGGTATGGGGAGGATGGAAGAAGTGTGCTGGTCAGATGTCGAGGGCGGAGGGGGCAGGGGCGTCTTGGGCCTGCGCCACATGATCGAGGAAGTTGTCGAAGATGCGCTTCGGGCCCTGAGCCGCCTCAAGGTTTTGAGGAGTGCAGGTCGCCCGGGCGGCTTGAAGGTCGGCCGGGGGCAGCGACTTCGAGTCGATCATGGCCGCTGCCGTCTCCCGGTCGTATTCGGGGTGGAATTGGACGCCGTAAACCTGGTTGTGCCGAAAGGCTTGGACCCCAGTGTCGTTGGAGGCCAGCAGGGTGGCGTCCGAGGGGAGGGCCACGACGTGGTCCGAGTGCGTGGCAAAGACGGTGAAAGGGTTTGAAATGCCGTCCCAGATGGGGTCGTCGACCTCCTGGTGCACCGTGACGTAGCCAAGTTCGTAGGCACCCCCCTTCACTGTACCGCCCAGTACCTGGGCCAGCAACTGGTGGCCCCAGCAGACGCCCAGGATGGGCAGACCGTCAGCAATGGCGCCTTCGACCCACCGGCTCAGCTCCTGGATCCAGGCACGATCGTCGTAGACCGACGACTGCGATCCGCTGATGATGACCCCGTCAAAAGGAAGCGATGGTCCGTCGCCTTTTGTCCCAGCGGGCGGGGGCATTTCACCGTGGTTGACCTGGTACGTTGTGAGGGAGGCGTCCACCTCACGGTGAAAGTTGCGCTTCGCGTGGGGCGTGCCGAGGGACGCATCAAACAGGGCCAGGTGCATGGAGGGAGCATCAGTTGAGGGACGAGAATTTCATAAAAATCACCGTCGAAGTGCGTGGACGTTCCGGGCCTGCGGCATCGAAATGAAACATCGGGATCACGAGGGACAGGGGCGACAGATCAATTTCCCTTGAGGGAAATATTGTCGGCCCCAAAGAGGCGCCGGGCGCCCTTCATGAGCTCCGCCGTGGGTTCAATGACGTACGATCGGCTCCGCAGGCGTTCCTGGCCGCGCAGCTCCGGCGCATCTACGTCAAAGTACAAGGTGCAGTTGCCCGCGCTCCGCTCACACAGGGTTTGAAACTCGCGGAGTTCCTCCGGCATCACCTGATCGAGGTCGACCTCCAGGACGACTTCCTGGACCATTTGCTCGCGGACCTTCCACATCGGGATGACATCCTTGGCAATGACCTTCACGTTGCCGCCGCGCACCTCCACATTGCCCTTGGCAAGCACGACATTGTCCACTTCGAGGTAGGGCTGAATGCGATCGAGGATGCTGGAGAAGCACACCATTTCACCCTGTCCCGTAAAGTCCTCGATGGTGGCGAAGGCAATGGGCTTGCCGGACTTGGTGGTGTTGCGGCTCACCTCGGTGATAATTCCGCAGAAGGTCCGGACGGGCCCGCGGGATCGTCCGTCGCCCCCGGCCGCCTGTTCGATCATCTGCTCGAGTTGGTCCGGCTCCCCGAAGCGGGCGGTGGCAAAGGCGTCGGCTTCGGCCTGGTACTCGTCGAGCGGGTGGCCGGAGACGTAGAAGCCCAGCACATTGTATTCTCCCTTCAGGCGCTTGGATTTCGGCCACGGATCGGTGCTGGGCAGGCCGGGCTCCATCGCATCCGTGCCGGCACTGCCGTCGCCGAACAGCGAATTCTGCCCGGCGGCGCGGTCGTGCTGCACCTTTTGGCCGTAGCGCACGGCCGTGTCCATGACCTCCATCAGCTGGGCGCGGTGGCCCTCCAGGTCGTCAAGGGCCCCCGCCTGGGCCAGGGCCTCCAGCGTGCGCTTGTTCACGGTGCTCAGGTCCACGTTCTTCGTGAGGTCGAAGATGTCCTCGAAGGGGCCGTGCTCCTCGCGCGCCTCGATGACCTTTTCGATGGCCTTCGCGCCCGCATTTTTGATGGCGGCGAGCCCAAAGCGGATCTGCCCGTCCTCGACGGTAAAGTACGACTGGCTGTGATTGACCGAGGGCGGCAGCACCTCCAGGCCCATGCTGCGAGCCTCCTCCAGCACCTTCGACAGCTTGTCGGTGTTGTCCATCTCGTTGGTCATCGCCGCCGCCATGAATTCCGGCGGATAATGGGCCTTCAGATAGGCCGTACGGTAGGCGACCAGCGAGTACGCCGCGGCGTGCGACCGGTTGAATCCGTAGCCGGCAAACTCGTTGATGATGTCAAAGAGCTCGTTCGCCTCGTCCTCCGGAATGTCGTTTTCCTCTCGGCAGCCCCGTACGAACTTCCTCCGCTGCTTGCGCATGAGCTTCGCCTTCTTCTTCCCCATGGCGCGGCGCAGAATGTCCGCCTCGCCGAGCGAGAAGCCGGCCAGCTTCTGGGCCATCTTCATCACCTGCTCCTGGAAAACGGCAATGCCGTAGGTTGGCTCCAGGATGTCCTCCAGTAGGGGATGGGGGTATTCCACCTCTTCCCGCCCGTGCTTTCGGGCAATGTAGGTGGGAATGTTTTCCATGGGCCCGGGCCGATACAGGGCATTCATGGCGATCAGGTCGTCGATCTCCGTCGGCTTCAGCTTGCGGAGCCACTCCCGCATGCCGGTGGATTCGAACTGGAAGATGGAGACCGTGTCGCCGCGCTGGAAGAGCTCGAACGTCGTTTCGTCGTCGAGGGGGATGTTGTCAATGTCGACCTCGATCCCGCGCGTCTCCTCCACGAGGTCAACGGCGTCCTCGATCAGGGTAAGCGTCTTGAGGCCAAGGAAGTCCATCTTGAGCAGGCCGAATTCTTCCACCCAGTCGCCGTCGTACTGCGTGGTAACGACCTTTTCGCCCTTGCTCTTCGAGACGGAAACCGGGACGTAGTCGCTCACCTCGCCGGGGGCAATGATGACGCCGGCGGCGTGCACGCCGGTGTGGCGCACCGAGCCCTCCAGGACCTCGGCGTACTGCATCATTTTCCGCACCTCCGGGTTGTCCGCGTCTTTGAGGGCGCGGAAGTCGGGGTTTTCCGCAAAGGCCTGATCGAGATCGACGCCCGGCCCCTCCGGGATCATCTTTGCGATCTCGTCGGCGCGGCTGAGAGGAATGTCGAGCACGCGCGAGACGTCGCGCACCACCGTCTTGGCGCCCATCGTGCCGAAGGTGATGATCTGACAGACGTTTTCCTGGCCGTATTTCTCGACCACGTAGTCGATCACTTTCGAGCGCCCCCGGTCGTCAAAGTCGATGTCGATGTCCGGCATCGAGACGCGCTCCGGGTTCAGGAAGCGCTCGAAGAGCAGGTCGTACTCGATGGGGTCGACGTCCGTAATGCCGAGGCAGTAGCTCACACAGGAGCCCGCCGCGGAGCCACGGCCCGGCCCCACACGCACGCCGAGCTCGCGGGCGGCCTCCGTAAAGTCCTGCACGATGAGGAAGTAGCCGGAGTACCCCATGTCGGCGATAATGCTCAACTCGTGGTCGAGGCGGTTGACCACGTGCTGGGGCAGATCCTCTCCGTAGCGCTCCTGCGCCCGCTCGAAGGTGAGGTGGCGCAGGTATTCGTCCATGTCCTCGAACCCGTCCGGGATGGGGTAATGGGGCATCAGCAGGTCCCCCATCGGGAGCTCAAATGTGCACTTGTCGGCGACCTTGTTGGTATTGACGAGCGCCTCCCGCTGGAACGCTTTCGGAATGCCAGTGAGGGCCTCGGCCATGCCCGCGGGGTCTTTCAGGTAGAACTCGTCATGGCTAAAGCGGAGCCGGTTCGGGTCGTTGTAATCGTCGCCGGTCTGCAGGCAGAGCAACAGGTCTTGCGCCTCGTGGTCCTGCTGGTCCACGTAGTGCACGTCGTTGGTGGCCACCACCTCCACATCATACTCCTTGGCCCATGTTAGGAGCACCTCGTTGACCGTCTCCTGGTCGTCGATGTCGTGATCCTGCAGTTCGATGTAGTAGTCGTCTCCGAAGATGTCGAGATAGGCCTCAAAGATCTCACGGGCCGCCTCCTCCCCTTCATTCAAGATCGTTTGGGGCACTTGGCCCTGCAGGCAGCAGGTGGTGGCAATGAGGCCCTCGTGGTGCTCGCGCAGGAGGTCGAGGTCGATGCGCGGCTTGTAGTAGAACCCCTCCAGGAAAGAGGTGGAGGAGAGCTGCATCAGGTTCTGGTAGCCCGCGTGGTTCTTGGCCAGCAGAACCTGGTGGTAACGCGTTGGGTCGCTTTTGTCTTCGATGCCGCTGGGCGTCAGGTAAAATTCGCACCCGATGATGGGGTCGACGTCGTGATCCTGCGCCGTCGTGTAGAATTCGGGCACCCCGTAGAGGTTGCCGTGGTCGGTAATGGCCACGGAGCGGACCCCGCGCCGGTCGGCACTTTCGAGCAAGTGGTCGATGCTGGCGGCGCCGTCGAGCAGGGAGTACTGCGTATGGCAGTGAAGGTGGGAAAACTCCATAGAGGAAGGGCACTTCGTCGAAACTGAGAGAAAAGCAAAAGGCCTCTACCAGACCGCCGGCATTGAAGCAGGCCCCATCGAGGTCCAGCCGCTAAAAGCTCACAAAACGCCTCGTTCAGGGCCCGCACAAGAACATCGGAGCATATGCTGCCGGTTGAATCGGCCCCGGGTCCGGTCTGGAGTACCGAAGTCAGGGATGGGAGGCAATTCACGGGAGAGCACATTCCTGAACTCGGTTTATTCAACCAAAGAATTGCACCGGGACGCGTCAACGGGCGCAACCGGTTGTTACGAAGTTTCTTGGACTTTGCGCAGATCCGTCGCATCGGGGGAATCGTCCGCCCCGGCTTCTCATTGGATGCGGGGCAGTCGTTTCTGATAGATTCCCGCGCCCGATGCAGACCCTCTATCTGCTTTATGTCGATCGTCATCATCTTGCCGACGATCTTTTTCTGAAGTCGCTGGCCCAGCACCTGGCCCAAGGACAGAGTGGAGAGCCGGCCTGCCTGCTCGTGCACGGCAGCGGGGAGAAGGTGGAGCGCACCCTGGAGGCGCAGGGGTACTTTCCGGAGCGCACCGACGGGGTGCTGAAGGTTGAGGGGGAGGAGCAGCGCCGCTTGGTGGAGCGGGCCGTGCGCGAGATGAACCAGGAAATTGTGGCGGCCCTGACCGACGAGGTGGTTTCCACCGTGGGCATACAAGGGGTGGATCGCAACTTGTTGGAGCGCACCGCGGAGGGAGAGATTCGCGCCTCCAGCGTGGGGTGGCTCGAAACCCTCATCAAGCAGCGGGTGGTACCGGTGGTGTCGGCCCTCGTGGAGGACGAGGAGGTGGAGGAGGTTTGGGCGGTGGAGGTGTTGGAGGCGCTGGCTGAGGCGTTGTCTACGGCCTTCGACCCGGTCGCGTGCGTTCTCACCACCACCGATTCACCGGAACGCTCGGAAACGGAAGGAGACGCCCCCCGCGCATCGCTCGATGAACTCCCCGACGGGCAGGTCTCCGAGCCAGATGCTGTGCGGCGGTTGGTGGCGGGCGGGCGCCCTGTCTTACTGACGACACTGCAGGGGCTCTTCGGGGGGGAGTCCCCTCGCGGCACCTACCCGCGGCCCTCAGCCGCTGCGGAGTCGGGGGACGGGCCGGAGGCTTGAACCTTTTGACAAATTAGAGTAACACCCCCCCGGCCTTGCGATCCCGGACGAATCCGGCTTGACAGCGGCTCAGGGAGGCATTAACTTCCTTTCGCGTTCGACCTAATCGTAACTATCCCCATCTAACATCTCAAACGCATGAGCACATTTGAAGAACGATACAGCCAGCTGACCGACATTATTGACGGGGCTGAGGAGGACCTCATGAAGTTCTACGAGAAAGGAAATAAGGCCGCAGGCACGCGAGCCCGCAAGAGCCTCATGGAACTTAAAAAGCTTGCCCACGAGGTGCGTCAGGAAATTCAGGAAATTAAGAACAACGAATTGTAAGCCCGCGGGACTCCGGACGAGAGAGTTCCACCGGGAATGGAACGAGGAAGGCTATGTCGCTCCGGCATAGCCTTTTTCTATAGTTCGTAGTTCCCCAAGCGTTCGGGGGCACATTCTTCTTTCAACTTGCTGTTTCTTAGCTGCATGTCACACGTTGTACTGCGATCGCTGGCCTGTCTCGGAGTTGCCCTTCTCCTTGTGGGAGGACAGGCGGGAGAGGCCCAGCCCAGTGGGGAGGACTTGGAAACCCCGTCGTCCAGTGACCCGGTGTCGGACACGGCTACGTCGTCCTGGCACTACATGACACGGGCGCGGTTCGACCTGTCGCAGGCTGCGTACAAGGACTGGAAGGAGGGGGGAGGCAACAACAGTCTCGTAGTGGAGGGCAATGTGCGAGCGGGGGCGGAACGGCGAGGGGAGCTGTGGGCGCAGTCCCACGAGACGCGTCTGGCCTTTGGCATTTTCAATCAGGAAGATCAAGAGCTTCGAAAGGCCGAAGACCGTATCCAAGTGCAGTCGAACTTGCAGTATCAGGGGGACGGCTTCTTCCGGGTCTTTAATCCGACGCTGGCGGGCAACCTTCGCACCCAGTTTGCCTCGGGGTTTGACTATGACAGTAATCCATTCGAGGGAGAGGTACCGTCTACCGATCCCCGCCTGAATCAGGACCCCCCGGTGGAAACGTCGGCGTTCTTCGCCCCGGCATTCATCACCGAGTCGTTGGGTCTCACCTATGAGCCCGCCGACGTGTTGACGGTCCGGCTTGGTGCTGCGTCAAAACAGACCGTGGTCGTTGAGGAGAATTTCCGTGAGTTGTATAGTGTCGATTCGGATGCTCTGGCCCGGGTGGAGGCGGGTTCCGAGTTCGCTTCGTCCCTCAACGCGAAGCTCAGTGAAAACATCCGCTATCGGTCCGACCTGAACGTTTTTTTCGCGTTCAACCTGGCGGAAGACCCGCCGGACATCTTGTGGGAAAATACGGTCAGCATGTCGGTCAATGATTGGCTTAGTACGGACCTGGAGTTTACGGCCCTATACGACAAAAATACCACCGACGCCGTCCAGTTGAAGGAGACCATCTCGGTTGGATTGTCCTTTGATCTTCTATAGTCCCCTTCACTGATTGTGGCCGGCGCGCCGACCGTCATGAAGCGTGTGTGTGCCGCGTATTTGGTGTTGGGTGTGGCGCTATGGCCGGTGCCGCTACTAAATGTCTTGCAGGCCGAGTCGGCTGCGGTCGTGGCTTTCGCGGCCTTCTTCGTAGCGGGATGGGGAAGTCTCCGGGCCTTTCGGGCGCAAAATGCTCCCGTGGGACGCGTCCTTGCCCAGCACCTGGGGGCGGCGGTCATTCCGCTGGTCTTGCTCCTGGTTGCACAGCTCTGGGCGCCAAACTGCACGGTGGGCCAGGGGCTCCTGTTTTACCTCTTGTTTCCCGGGGCAACGGTCGTTCTTGCCGTAGCCCTGGGGTATCTTTTGGCGGCCCTTCCGCTGGAGCGTCCGGGGTTTTGGATCGTCGCTCTTGGCCTTGGGGTGTCGCTCTTGGGGCCAGTGTACGACCTGGGGTTCCACCCCCAGTTTTACACCTACAATCACGTGTTCGGGGGCGTGCTGGGGCCGATCTACGACGAACAGCTGTCGGTCCGGAGTGGATTGTTTGTCTTTCGGGGCCTGACGCTTCTGTGGGCCGCCGCCGCATTTTTCGCGGGACAATGGCTCCGGGGTCGACGGGGCGGCGTCGGGCTTCTCCTCTGTCTGCTCACTATTGGTTTCGCGTACGCCTACGCTGGACCGTTGGGCCTGAACACGACGCCTCAGGAGCTCCGGACGGCACTCGGCGGGCACCATCAGACCGAACACTTCGACCTGTATTATGACCCGGTCCGTCTCGATTCGGCGGCGGTGGCGGCGCTGGCGGCAGACCACGAGGCCCACTATGCTCGGCTCCAGCGCCGGCTCGAGACCGACGAGGTAACCAACGAGCGGATTCAAAGCTACATCTATCCGTCGCCCGAGGTGAAGGGGCGCTTGACGGGGGCGCGTACGACGAGTGTAGCACCGGTCTGGCTGGCGCAGCCCCAAGTTCATCTCCTACATCAACGTGTGGAGCAGAGTCTCGGACACGAACTGGCACATGTAGCTGGCCGCTCGTACGGGCTTCCTCTCCTGAAAGCCTCGTGGGCACCGGGGCTGGTGGAGGGCTGGGCAGTGGCCCTGGAGCCGCCAACCCCGGCCCCGTCTCCGCACGACCGGATGGCAACCGCGTGGGCCACTGATACAACTGCGACTTTGGATGAGCAGGCGGAGGCGCTCGCCCGGCGCTTGTCTCCCTGGGGCTTTTGGTCGGGGCGGGGCGCGGTGTCGTACACGACCATGGGCTCTTTTGTCACGTATCTGCTGCGTGCGTACGGGCCGGAGCCCCTACAAGAGGTGTATGCCTGGGGGAACTTCGAGGCGGTCTATGGCCGACCCGTTCGCCAGTTGGCGACGGAGTGGGTTGCCCACGTGCAGAACCGGCAGATGGTATCCTCGTCGTCTTATGAAGTGGTGTCCCAGCAGTTTAGCCGACCGTCTCTCTTTGAAAAAAAGTGTCCGCATTTTGTCCCCCCCGCTCAGCGACATCTCCAGGCGGCCCGGCAGGCCGAGCGCCGGCGGGACACCGCCCGGGCCCGCACGCATTTAGACGCCGCGTTAGAAGAGGCGCCCCGGTCTCCGGAGGCGCACGCGGCCCGGGCCCGTCTCCGGTTGGCGGAGGGGGACCCCGAGGCCGCCCGGCGGCAACTCGATACGCTGTCCCTCCGGGCCCCGGCCCCGGGCCTGCTCCAGCTCCGGGCCGATGCGCACGTTTTGACGGGGCAGCCGGACACGGCGCGCGCCCTGTACCGACGGGCCGTTGCCCAGACGCCCCGTTCCGCCCCCGACCAGCGCGTGCGACGGATGCTTCGAACGACCATCGCCGACCGGCCGGACGTCGTGCGCCGGCTCGTGAGCGGCGACTCGGCCCACGTCCAGGCGCGTCGTCTCGGCAGGCTGGAGTACAGCCCCGCCACGGCCGCCTGGCGGGCCCTTCGGTGGCACGACGCCCACCGGTACGAAAAGGCAGTGACGGTATGGCGCGAGCTTCAGTGGCCATCCGACGGGTGGCCGCGGGCCTGGCGCCAGGTGGGAAGCGTGCAGCGCGGGGCCTGGCACGCGGAGGCGGCGGCCCGAGCGGGCCACCCCCACGAGGCGCGTCGTATGGCCACCGCAGCGGTACGTGAGGCCCGGCAGATCGGGGCGGACCCGTGGGCCCGGACGCTCCGACGATGGACCGAATGGCCGCGGCCGGAAGAAGTGCGACAGGTGACCGACGGTCGCTCGGCAGCCCGGGGCGAACCTGTCGAAGCCGATCGGGTTCACAGCCCTCCCGGCCCGCGATTCTTCCGTTGCCCGATCTGGTTCTGCGATGCTCCTGCGTAACGCCCCAGTCCTGCTCCTCGGGATCTGCGGGGTGCTGCTCGTTGGTCTGGGCGGGTGTGCTACGTCCAATCAGTCCGAGGACGAAGAAGAGGACCCGCAGACGGAGGAGGAGACGCGCCGCGTGGGCCCGGAGTTGGCCCGTACCGCCGAGTCCATCCGCACAATCCAGCTGTACCGCGGCGAGGACGAGCGGCGCCTCCCGGTGCTCTCACTCCAAGACGAATCCTCGCTTACGCTCGAGTTTGATCTGATGGAAGCGGAGGGACGGCCCCTGACGGTTCGCTTCTTCCCCGCCGACCGAAAGTGGGAGCGGACGTTGTCGCCCAGCCGAGCCATGGACTCCTACACGGACGACGATCTCGTAGACTACCGGCCCTCGCGCGGAACCGAAGTCGACTATACGCACTACTCGTACACCTTTCCCAACGACGACATCTCGTTTCAGGTCAGCGGCAACTATGTGCTGCAAGTGACCGAACGGGGCCGCCGCGACTCTGTGTTGTTTGAACGCCCCTTCTTCGTCACGGAAGACGTAGGCTCGCTCGAATCCACGCTGGAATCCTTCCCGGTTCCAGGCCAGCAGCTCCCGTCCATTCGGCCCCTGGCGAAGTATGACCCTCCTTCAAGCCTTGAAGGCGATCCGTTCGGGTATGCCGCGTGCTTTGTCCGGAACGGGCAGCTGGGAGAAGCGCGGTGTGAGGAACGCCCCCGCCTCGGCAGCCAGCCCCGCCTCGAATTTGAGGTGAGCCGCCGACAGGCCTTCGGGCCCGTCGCGTCCGATTACAGGGTTGATCTGGGAAACCTGAACGCGGGCCGTCGGATCGAACGGGCGGACCGGACCGTCTCGCCCTTCCAGGTCCTTCTGGAGCCCGACTACGCTCGCTTTTCCGGGGAGCCCCCCAGGGACGTGCTCAACGGCCAAATCGTGGTGCGGGGGGCTGTGGAGGGCCGTTCCGATCCGGCCCTGACCGCCGAGTACGTGCGGACCACGTTTGCCTTCGTCCCGCCCGACGAGCAGCCCCTCCCCGGCGGACTGACGGTCGCCGGCAGCTTCTCAGGCATGTCACCCGATCAGGGAGCGAACATGCGATGGGCCAGCAACCGGCGCCGGTACGAGGGGGAGGTGCTCCTGAAACAAGGGCGGTATCAGTACTTCTACGAAGCCTCCGATCCTGAGCTTACCGAAGAGCTGCGTCGCATGCAGTCGGTTGAGCGGCAAAATGCATTTACCACCTTCCTCTACTACGAAGACCCGAGCCGGGGCACCGACCGGCTCCTCCAGGTGCGACATCAGCCGTAACAGGGGCCGCTGCGCGTGGAGGGAGGAAACGCGGTTGGGGTGGGCCGTTGGCGGTCACGCGCCCGCCGCAAGACAACGAAACGCCCCCTTTCGATACGAAAAAGGACGTTTCGGGGACTCCCCAAAGGAGACGCGGGCCTACCCAATGACGACAACTTCCTGGGCATTGGGTCCCTTGTCGGTTTGCCCGACACTGAACTCCACTCGGTCGTCTTCTTCGAGGCTTTTGAATCCGTCGGTTTCAATTTCGCTGTAGTGGACAAACAGATCCTCACCACCCCCCTCGGGGACAATGAATCCGTAGCCCTTTTCGTTGCTGAACCATTTCACGGTTCCTGTCTGTCGCTCTTCCATGGTGCTGCAGGGTGTTTCGAGAAATAAATGCTTGCGATGGCCAAGCGGAAGTACCGTTTTCGCCCTGCGCCGATGAGGGCACACGCCGAGATCGGAACCGACTTGGAATGCGCGGACCAAAACATACAATATTCGTTTCAGAAAAGTCAATTTTTTATTGAGGTGAAAGGGCGGAGTGAGGTCAAGTCCATCTCTGTCCTGAACAATTGAAGTTGACCCTCACGTCATTCTGCTGTCGCTTTCACGAACCGACGAGTCGGGGACTATGGCCTTTGCGCTTACGAGTCTCATTGATGATCCGCCCTCGTTTCGGCTTCACGAAGAGGTTCGCGAACCGATGGCCTCGGCGTGCGAGGCGCACTCGGATGTGGCCTCGTTCTACGACTTGGGGCCGAGTGAGGAGGGGCGGCCCCTGTACGGCGTTGTGCTCGGGCACGGCGAGCGCACGGTGAGTCTGGTGGCGGGCCACCACGCGGACGAGCCCGTGGGGCCGGAGACGCTCCGCTGCTTCGTCTTGCGCGCCCTAGCGAATCGGGACAAAATGACGCCGTGGCTTCGGCGCTACCGGTTTGTGATTGTGCCGCACGCAAACCCGGACGGAGAGGTGCGCAACCGGCCCTGGATCGAGCAGTGGCCCGATCTCCGGGCGTACCTTCGACACGCCGTGCGGGAAGCGCCAGGGCGGGACCTGGAATACGGATTCCCGGACCTGCGGCCGGAGAATCGGCACGTCGCGTCCTTCCTGCGAGAGCACGGCCCGTTTTCGCTGCATATGAGCCTGCACGGCATGTCGGTGGCGGAGGGGGGGCTTCTGCTGATCAATCGGTCCTGGTCCTTCCGTACGCAGGCGCTCCGGGAGGACTTCCAACGGGCGGTACAGGCCGCGGGGCTCCGCATGCACGATCACAATCGGAAGGGCGAGAAGGGATTTTTCTGGCTAGAGCCGGGCTTCCAGACCACCCCCCGCGGCGACGCCATGCGGACGTACTTTCGCGCCCAGGGAGACGATGCAATGGCGCAGCGCTTCCAGGACAGCTCGATGGAGTTTGTGATGGGGTTGGGCGGCGATCCCCTCGCCCTGGTCACCGAAATTCCGCTGTTTGTGGTGCGGAACGAGTCCCCCACGCCCGGGCGTCCGGACGAATACCTGCGGCTCCGGGAGCAGTTGCCCGCGGTCCGGGCCCGGCTGGATCGGGGAGAAGAGGTCGATTCGCTTCTCTCTTCGTTTGATCTTCGGCCGGTGGATCAGGAAACCGGCATGCGCCTGCAGGTGCGTGCGCTTGAGCTGGGGCTCCGGGCCGTTGGGGAGGGCCTGGGTTGAGTCAAAAGTGGAATCGAAGATAGGCTGCGGCGCTCGTGCGAACCTCGGAGGCCGACTGCTGAGCCGCCACCTCCTCGGGCTGTCCCCGGTTTATGTAGAGCAGACGGGCCTCGGCTCCCACCGAGAAGTGGTTGCTGACGTAATGTTCGGCCCCCAGGGCCGGGCCGAGAAAGAGGTCCACGGTTCGGCTGGATTCTTCCGGTGTGCTGTCGGAGT
>JBKHEM010000032.1:0-21695 GCA_046540815.1 Salinivenus sp. | reverse complement strand
ACGGCGGCCCTCTCGGGTGTAGAGGTGGGCGGGCGCCTCATTCCCAATCTCATTGACGAAATTCCGGTGCTGTCCGTGGCGGCGGCGTGCGCGGAGGGACGCACCGAAATCCGCGATGCCGAAGAGCTCCGGGTGAAAGAGACAGACCGCCTCCACGCCATGACGCAGAACCTGCGGACCCTCGGGGCCAACGTGAAGGAGCGGGAGGACGGCCTCATCATTGAGGGGAATGGCCCGAACCTGTTGGGCGGATCGGTGAAGAGCTTCGACGATCACCGCATTGCCATGGCGATGGGCGTGGCGGGGCTCGTGGCGCACGGGGCCACCTCCATCAGCGACGCCGAATGCGCCCGCGTTTCGTTCCCGAACTTCTGGTCGGAGCTCCACCGCGTCGCCTCTTTCTAACCGGCCGCGTCGCAGCGCATGGGCGCTGACGTGACGGCCTCCCAGCCGGCGCGCCGCCGCGAACCTGACACGCCTCGACCTCAGCCCTTCCTTCTTTTCGTTGCATGCCGACCCCACCGCCCCCCTCCGGCCCCTCTCGTTCGTTGACCGAGCGGGAGCGAACGGTGGCGCGCCGGGTTCGTCGTGCGCTTCACCTGTCGCCGACGATGTCGGAAGAGGAGGTGGCCGACGAGCTTTACGGCACGTTTGTGTGGCGCCGGGAGCGAATGATCCTGGCAGGGCAAACGCTGCGCAAGGGACTCGCGGACGGGCTGGCGCCTGTTCGGCAACGCCTCCAGCGGGGCCTGCGGTGGCTCGTGCGCACAATCGGGCGGACTTCGGACCGAGGGGGAGGCTGAACCCCAGGCCGCACCTCGATGTCGCCGATTCCGAGTGGAACTACGAGTCCGTTTCACGAAGCAGCAGACCCGCGTGCGGCGGGAGCTCAAGCAGCAGGGCGGAGCCGTCCTGCTGCACGCGGACGGCCCCGTCCGCCGGCGTCTGGAAGACCGGCTCATAATCGGCCCGCAGCGAGTCGGGAAGCGGGACCCGAGCGGAGTGCGCCTCGTCGCTTCGGTTAAGTACCGTGACGAGCGTTGCGGCGTCGGCGTGGGAGCGAGCGTACGCCAGCATCTGCCGCTCGTCGTCTGCGGCGAGGACGGTAGAGGCGCCGCGGCGCAGGGCGACGTGGTCGGTGCGAAGCGTGATGAGCGACCGGTACGTGTCAAAGAGGTCGTGTTGGAACCGCACCGAGTCGGCCGGCCGGTCGTCGCCGTAGGGGTGGCTGTCTTCCACCTCATACGTCCGATCGGGCCAGACCATCGGCTTGCGGTCGTCGGGGTCGTCGGCGCCCCACATGCCGGCCTCGGTGCCGTGGTAGATCATGGGCATGCCGGGCGTGGTCATCTGGGTGAGGGCGACGAGCCGTTGCAGCCGGCGCTCCGTGGGCTCGGGGCCGCGCACCTTGTAGTCGGGATTCTGGCGGAGGTCGACCACGCCGCCCCAGTCGTAGTCGAACCGATCGGGGCGGGCGTAGCCGGTGTCCGCCCGGTTCACCAGCATGGTGGCGAGGCGGGGCGTGTCGTGCGAGTCGATGAGGTTAAGCAGGGCCGGGCGCACCGCCGGGGCGTAGTTTTGACGGCGCTCTTGCATCATCTCGGCAAAGGCGGACGGCCCGACGGCGTTGTCAATCAGGAACCCCTTGACGGGATAGGCAAAGCCGTGATAGTTCATGGTGGAGGAGAAGCCGCCCTCGCGCAAAAAGGAGGACGCCTCCTCCCACACCTCGGCCACGGTGTAGGCCTCGGGATTGATTGAGCGGACGTGGGCGTGCCAGTCGGCCCAAAAGCCCGTGGGCACTTCTTCGGCCACGTCCAGCCGCCAGCCGTCGATGCCGTCGCTGGGGTCGCCATCCCCGTCCGGGTCCATCCAGCGGCGCGTGGCGTCGAAAATGTACTGCCGCGGCCCCTCGGCAAGCGTGGTGCTGTCGTCATTTACGGCGAACTCGGGCATCGAGTCGAGGCCCCACCAGCCCGCATAGTCGAACTCGCTGGTGTCGGGGGTTTCCGGGTCGTCAAACGAGCGCACCTCGTACCAGTCGGCGTACCGGGAATCGGCCTGGCGCTCGGCCAGGTCGCGGAAGGCGAAAAACTGGCGTCCGGTGTGGTTGAAGACCCCGTCGATGATGACGCGCAGGTCGCGGTCGTGGGCCTTCTCCAGAAGGACAAAGAAAAGCGAATCGGCGGCCGTCACGTGCCAGGTTGACGGGTCGGTGGGATCCTCCTCGGCGATGAGCTCCTTGTCGCCCGCGGGGTCGGGGCCGAAGTGGGGATCGATGTGATGGAAGCTGCGGCCGTCGTACTTGTGGAGGGAGGGCGACCAGAAGACCGGGTTGAAGTAGAGCGCGGTGACGCCGAGGGAGTCGAGGTAGGGGAGCCGGTCAATAACGCCTTGCAGGTCGCCGCCGTACCGGCGATCGTAGACGCTCTCGTAGAACCCGCCCATCTCGCGTTCCCAGTCGGCCTGGTCGTACCAGTCGCCGGTCCAGTCGGACTTCGTCCAGGAGGACGGCACGTCGCTGGAATCCGGGAGGCTTTCCCGGGTCGGGTCATTCGTGGTGTCGCCGTTTGCAAAGCGCTCCGGGAAGACCTGGTAGACGACCGCGTCTGCGGCCCAGTCGGGGACGCGGTCGGACGGGCTGGGGGGCTCGTCGGCGGACTGGCAGGCGCTCAGCAAAACAGCCAGTCCCCCCACGACGAGGATGAGAAAACGGAGGTACGACACGGGAACACGAGGGCGAGGCGGGAGAGAAGCGAAGGGGCCGCGCGGCTACGCGTCGTCTTCGGTCGACGGCACGAGAGACTTTCCAAAGCTCTTGATGGTGAAGACGGGGCAGGGGGCGCGGCGCACCACCTTCTCCGCCACACTTCCAATCAGAAAGCGCTCCAGTCCGGTGCGCCCATGGGTGGCCATCACGATGAGATCCGCTGCGTTTTCTTCGGCAAACTCGACGATGTCGCGCGCGGCGTAGCCGGAGAGCACGTGGGAATGCACGTGGTCGGGACCGGCGTCGATCCGAGCGGCAAGCGTTTCGAGGGCCTTGCGGGCACGGTCCTGCACGTCGGGGAGGGAGGGGGTGAGCGGGTCGATGCCGTAGACGGTGGGGTAGGCGGCCTCCTCCACCACGTGCAGCAGATCCAGCGGAGCCGAGTACGCCTCCGAGAGTCCGGCGGCGTGGTCCACAACCAGCGTGGATTGCTCCGACAGGTCGACGGGCGCCAGCACGCGATCGATGGCCGGGGGCGTCGGATCGTCTTCGTCGGCCAGCACGGTAAAGACCGGGCACGGGGCCTGTCGCACCACCGCCTCGGCGACGCTACCGCTGAGCAGCCGGTCCATGCCCTTGCGCCCGTGGGTGCCCATCACCACAAGATCCACGTCGTGCTCCCGGGCGTGGGCATTGATGGCGTCCGTCGGAGAGGCGCTGTCGGTCTGCACGTAGACCACGGACACCGTGCCGCGCTCCTGGGTGGCGGTTTTCACCTCAACGCGCAGGGACTCGGCCTCCCCGACACGGGTACCTTCCACGGGCTCGACGGGCAAGAACTCCATGGGATTTTCCGCGTCGCCCTCGTCGGGGGACACGACATTGAAGACGTGAATCGTCGCTCCGGTGCGCAGGGCCAGGTGCGCTGCGTGGGCGAACGCCCCCTCGGCGACGGATGAAAAGTCGGTCGGGAAAAGAATTGTGTCGATATTTAGCATCGCGGACAGAACGGCAATCAACGTGCGAAGGCAATGGCAAGAGCAAACGGGCGGACATCTCCCGAGGGGCTGCTTGGATGTGGGGGATCCATGATAGGGAGGGTGGGGGAACAAGACAACATGTGAGCCCACCGCCGCGGGAAAAATGGACGAGTTCCCTCCGCTTTCTTACGTTGGCATCGCGTTGCGACGCTTCTCTCTGGATCAACGTCTGCTTATGCCTACACTGACCTCCCATCAAGACCCCACTGCCACAACCCCCGTGCCCTATCCCACCCGTCCGGTGGCGGGACGGAGGGTTGACGGGCCGACGGTCTCGTTCGACTGGACGCCGCTGCCGGGCGTGACGCACTACCGCCTCCAGCTGGCGAGCACAGAGGCCTTCGCGGGACCATTTTTCGACGACACGGTGGAGCGACCGGCCACGGTGGATCTGGAGGAGGCACTGCCGGAGGAAGCGGATACGATCTACTGGCGCGTGCGGGCCGCGGAGGCGGACCCGTGGGGCGGGCCTGCCCATTTTGGAGCCCCGGGGGCAACGGACCTTGACGATGAGTCCGTGGTAGTGCAAGCCGAACCGGTCCCGGTCACGCCTGCGCCGCGCGTGGCAGTCGATCCGAGCACGGCCACATTTGCGTGGGAAGGCGTGCCGGAAGCAAGTGGCTATCAGTTTCAGGTGGCCCCGGATTCGGAATTCGAGGCCCCTCTTCTCGACCTCACGCTCGACCGAACGGCGGCCGTGGTGCTCTACGACCAGTTGCCAGCCGCGGACCGCCTGCACTGGCGGGTTCGAACGCTCTTCCCGGAAGGAAGCACGGGTCCGTGGAGTACGGCCATTCCGTTCTCGACCGCAGACGAAGACGCGGGTCTGGAGGCAGAAGAGCAAGAGGAGGGACCGCCTCGAGAGTGGGCCGTAGCGGCGGGGCCGGCCCAGGAGGCCCGTACCGGACGCACCATGGCCGTGATGTTTATCCTGGTGGTGGTGCTTGGATTTCTGCTTTCTGTCGGGCTCATCTTGCTTGCGGGGTAGCGATTTGCAGGGCCCAAGCCACACTCATTGTCCCGATCTGATCTACACATTATGATTCAGCGACGCACCGTTGGCATCGTGGGCACCGGAAACGTGGGCAGCGCTGCCGCCTACGCCCTTTTCAACCAGGGCCTCGCCAGTGAAATTCTTCTTCTCGACAAAGACGCGCGCCGAGCCGAAGGGGAAGCGATGGACCTGATGCACGGCCAGCTCCTGGTGGGGCGCGTGTCGTGCCGGGCCGTTGACTACCCGGGCATGAACGACGCGCAGGTCATTGTCCTCGCGGCGGGCGCAAGTCAGAAAGCGCCCGACGAGTCGCGTCTGGAGCTGCTGGAGCGCAATGCCCGCATCTTTCGTGAGGTGATCACGCAGCTCGACAAGCATGCCCCCGACGCCATCCTGGTGGTGGCCACCAATCCGGTCGATGTGCTCACCTATCTGTCGCAAGAGATGAGCCGTCGACCGGCACGGCGCATCATCGGCACCGGCACCCTGCTAGACACGGCCCGGTTCCGGGCGTTGCTGGGGCGGCACTACGGCGTCGATCCCCGGTCGGTACACGCGTACGTCCTGGGCGAGCACGGCGACTCGGAGGTGCCCATCTGGAGCAACGCAACGATCGGCGGGCAGCCGATCCATCGGGAGACGGTGCTCGGGCGCGAGTGGGACGATGAGACGATGGACGCAATCTTCGAGCAGGCCCGCAGCGCCGCCTACGAGATTATTGATCGAAAGGGCTACACGGACGCGGCCATTGGGGTTGTGATTGCCCGGATTGTCCGTGCCATCCTGGAGGATCAGCAGAACGTGCTGCCGGTGAGCGTGCGCCCCGGGGGGGCGTACGGCATCGAGGACGTATGCTTGAGCACGCCCTGCGTGCTGGGGCTGGAAGGTGTGGAGGCACACGTCAACCCCACCCTGTCCGAGGCCGAGCGGACGGCCCTTCAGGCGTCGGCCCAAGCCCTGAAGGAGAGCCAGGAGGGGCTGTCGATCGAGTAGGCGGTGTGCGCTAGGAGGTCGGAAGATCCGGCTTTGTTACGTTGACCCCCTGCGTTTCGTCTTCCTCGGCGGCCGCGGAGTCGGTGGGGGCGCCATCGCCGGCGGCGTGGCCATCGGAGTCGATTGCTTCTTCCTCCTCGTCCCAGTTCTCAATCGCCTCCAGGACGCGGTCCACAATCTGATCCTCGGGAATGGTGTCGATGACCTCGCCGTGCTTAAAGAAGTGGGCGCGCCCCCGGCCCAGCGAAATGCCCAGGTCGGCGCCTGCGGCCTCGCCCGGGCCATTCACGGCACAGCCCATGAGGGCCACGTTCAGGTCCTTGTCGAAGCTGCGTTCCGCAACGGCCTCTTCTACCCGTTCGACGATTGAGAAGAGGTCGCCCACGAGCCGGCCGCAGGTGGGGCACGCAATGATGTTCACACCGGGCCGCCCGATGCCGAGCGATTTCAGGATGCGGTGCCCCACTTTGACCTCTTCCACCGGATCGGCGGCAAGAGACACCCGAATGGTGTCCCCGATGCCGTCGGCCAGCAGCGCCCCGATCCCGATCGAGCTTTTCACCGTGCCGGTGTCCAGGGTGCCGCTCTCCGTGACGCCCAGGTGAAGGGGGTACTCCGTCGCCTCGGCCACCTTGCGATAGGCCTGAATCATCATGTAGGGGTCGGAATGCTTCACCGAGATGACGATGTCCTCGAAGTCGTTTTTATGGCAGACCTCCACGTGGCGCATCGCGCTTTCGAAGAGGGCCTGGGGCTTGGGGTAGCCGTGTTTTTCGAGAATGTCTTCCTCCAGCGATCCGGAGTTGACCCCAATGCGGAGGGGAATGCCGGCATCCTTGGCGGCCTGCAGCACCTCGCGCTCCCACTCCGGCTTGCCGATGTTGCCGGGGTTGATCCGCACCTTCTGGATTCCCGCCTCAATGGCCTTCAGGGCGTACTGATAGTTGAAGTGGATGTCGGCCACGATGGGGACGGACGCGCCCTGCACGATGTCGGCGAGGGCATCGGCGTCTTCGGGGCGGGGCACGGCCACCCGCACGATGTCGGCTCCCGCTTCGGCCAGGCGCTCAATTTCGTCGAGGGTCGACTCGACGTCGTGGGTCTTGGTGGTCGTCATCGACTGCACAGAGACCGGGGCGTCGCCCCCAATTTGGACGTCGCCCACCTGTACGGGGCGCGTGTCGCGGCGCGGACGATCCATAGGAGGGAGGGTTTGGTCGAGTAAAAGTGAGCGCATCCTATACAGCGCGGCCCGGCAAAGGCTCCAGGCCCCGCAGGCTCTTTCCGAAAACGTGGCCGTTAGCCCGACGCATTTCAAGCGGGCTTGACGTCGGAGCGCGGGGCCGTGAGAGGAGTCCTCGGACGCGGGGCCGCTGCGGCCCCGGTCGGCGTCAGCCCTTTTGACTCGCCTCGTAGAGGGTTTGCTTCTCGTCCTCACTTAGGGCGTCGTAGCCTTCATCGCTGATTTTGTCGAGGATGCGGTCGACCTCTTTCGATCGGTTTTTGACCCGCTGTTTGGCGTCGTCCGGACCCGGGCGTGAGGAGGGGGAAGGGCGGGAAGAGGAGGAAGTGCGGTTGGAGCTCGTGCCAAACCAATCCTTGACGCGCCCCCAGAGCCCGGGCGTGGACGAGCGCGATCGCCGGGACGAACCGCCGCCTCCCCCGAGCCACGACGGCAGGGCCAGCTCGCCGCGCACGTTCTTTGCGTACAGAAAGCCCGTGAAGGCTCCGCCCCAGTGTGCCGCCACGGCCGTCCCGCTGGTGGAGAGCATGAGGAGCGCGTCGATGATCAGGAAGCCGATCACGAGGTACAGCAGCCGGACCACCCCGAAGAAGAGAAGGGCGATCTTCTTGTGGGGATACATGATGGCGACGGTCATAATGACGCCTAGCACCGAGGCCGAGGCCCCCACCACGGGTGTCACGCCGGTGCCGGAGATGGTGGGGAAGAGGGGCTGCAGAAGCAGGCACATCAGTCCACCGCCCACGCCCGCCGTCAGGTACACGGTCCACAACTGCTGCGACCCGTGCATCTGCTCGAACTCCCGCCCGATCCAGAAGAGCCACAACATGTTAAAGCCAACGTGCAGTAAACCCCCGAGTCCCCCACTCGTGTGCATGAAGTTGTACGTCACAACCTGCCACGGCTCCAGCAGCACGTCCGGAAAGACCGGGTGGAGCGCAAAGTGATCCATGATGAACTCAAGCCCGGTGGGCCACACGTGCAGAACCTGTGCGACAACGTACACGACCACATTGATCGCGACGATGGTCCGCAGCGCTGCGGGCTGTCGGTAATACCAGGACTGGAATTGATTCACGGCCGGTCGAGTGGCTGTTAGACCCCCTAAGTGCAAAGCAGTTGAGCGTGGCCCCCGTCGCTTCCATCCATGCAGAGGCGCTGGGAGACAAACGCAAAGACGCTATACCGATCGGGCCCCGCGTGAGTTGCGTTTCAGGGCGCAGGCCTCGGCTACCACCGCATCGGGCGGGCCGGCGTCACCGGCAGCCGGCCGCGCCAGTACTGAATGAGGAAAAAGCCGAAGATCATGCCGCCAAGGTGGGCAAAGTTGGCGATGCCGGCCGACGTGCCTGTGACCGCGGAATAGAGCTCTAGGGCCCCGAAGCCGATCACGAGCCACTTCGCCTTGATCGGCACCATAAACCAGAGGTAAATCGGCTGGTTGGGGAACATCATGCCGAAGGCCAGCAGGATGCCGTACACCCCACCGGAGGCCCCGACCGTGGGCACCGCCACGTCCATCCCGGTCAACATGGGGGCGAACACCATGTGCGTAATCGCAGCTCCAATGACACAAGCAAAGTAGAACACCCCAAAACGCTGCGAGCCCCACCGGTTCTCGACCTGAACCCCAAACATCCAGAGGGCAAACATATTGAAAAACAGGTGCCCAAACCCCCCGTGAAGGAAGCTGTACGAGATCACCTGCCAGGGAAAGAAGCCGGGCACCTCCCCGAGCGACCGGCCGCCGGTAATGGCGAATCCCTCCTCCGGGCCGCCGACCGGGTAGAGGGCCAAATAGTTAAGGACGTTGCCCAGGGGAGAGGAGGAGCCGAGAGTCTGCCCCGCCACGAACTGTGCAAGAAAAAAGAGGGCATTCAGAATGAGGAGGTTCTTGATCACCGGCGGCATCACAGAAAACTGGGTCGGCGGCCGGTACGAGGTGCGTTGTCGGGGCATAAGGCGTCCGGGGGGCGCACAGATGAGCGGCGTAGCGAAGACTACAATCCAATCCTACGGGCCGGCATGGCACTCCGTTCGGTGGAAGCCCACTCCATTTCGTGAGGTTTCGGATAGGTTGCGTCTCTTGACGGTTGGGGTCTCCTCGTCTGTCTCCGCGGAGCGGATGTAAGCTGTGGTTCTATTTTTTTCAGACATGCATTTTGGGCGGGGGGCGGCGGACGCCGAGCGTACGAAGGAAGCGGCGCTCATCGACTGCCTGACGTCCTATGCCGACCGGGTCGACCACCTGTACTTGGTTGGCGACGTGTTCGACGGGTACATCGAGTATCGCCACCTGGTGCCCAAGGGCATCGCTCGTTTTCAGGGGCTCCTGGCCCGGTGGACGGACCGCGGTGTGCCCATCACGTACCTGGTGGGCAACCACGATCCGTGGCACCGAGACTATTTTTCGAGTGAGTTGGGGGTTCGTGTCGTGTCGGGGGCGCTGGAAGCCGAGCACGACGGCCTCCGCGTGCACCTGGCGCATGGGGACGCCCACGCCTCCACGCACTCACTGTACGCCTGGCTCCGGCCCCTCCTGCGCCACCCGATCGCCGTGCAGCTCTATCGCTCGCTCCTTCCGGCCGACCTTGGCCTCGGCCTGGCGCGCTGGGTGAGCCGCCGCCTTCACGAGGAGGGCCCCGACCCGGCGGTGGTCGACGCCCTTCGGGCGCACGCACGGGCCCACGTGCACGGGCACGACACCGACATTGTCGTGATGGGACACAGTCACGTGCCCGCCCTCCACGCGTGGCCCGAGGGATTATATATAAACCTGGGAAACTGGTACGAACGGCAGACCTTTGGTCGTTTAGAGAGCGGCACGCTACACCTGCAGCGGTGGAACGGCACGCGCGCCGTCGACATTGAAGCCGCTGACGCCACATAGGGCTGCCCCCCTCCCGTGCCCGCGACCGCGACGGCAAACGGAGGACCCCACGGCCTCAACCTGGACTTTCCCTTTATGTCTGACTGGTCATATTCCGAAGACGAACTCGACGAATATTTTGAAGACCCGTCGGCCCGAAACCCTTCGGGCACGCCGGGTGGTGCCAACGATCGCCCGACCGACGGCTTTCGGGGCTTCTTCCACCGGCGGATTTCCGATCCGGAGAAGGCCCAGGCCGCCGCTGTCCTCACCGCGATTGTGGGCATTGCGCTCCTCGTTGTCTTCGCCAGTGGCCTGTACGTCTGGACACTAACCGACGAGGTGCCGTCCACCGAGCGGCTGGAGAACCCGTCGATGCAACTCGCCACGGTCGCCTACACGGCCGACGGAAAAGAGCTGGCGCGGTTTGCGTCCCAGAACCGGTCGTGGGCGCCTTACGACAGTATTTCGTCGCACGTCGTGAACGCCCTCACGGCCACGGAAGACCGACGCTTTCATCAGCATTGGGGGGTGGACCCCATCGGCGTTGTCGCGGCGGCGTTCGACATCATCACGTTTAGCGACTTTCGGGGGGCGTCCACCATTACCCAGCAGCTGGCCCGCAACCTGTACAACGAGGAGGTGGGGCGCGCGGTGACCATTCGGCGCAAGGTGAAAGAGATGGTCACGGCCGTCAAACTGGAGCGCCGCTACACGAAGGAGGAGATCGTGGAGATGTACCTCAACACCGTGACCTTCGGAAACAATGCGTTCGGCATTGAGGCGGCGGCCCAGACCTACTTCGGCGTGCCGGCCAAGGATCTGAACGCGCTCCAGTCGGCCACCCTCATTGGGTTGTTACAGGCCACCTCGTACTACAACCCCGTCCGCAACCCCGAAAATGCCCAGCGGCGCCGGAACGTCGTCCTTCGGCTGATGGTCGATCAGGGGCACCTCGACCCATCGTTTTATGAGAAGCGAAAGGACACCCCGGTTCGGGCCGAGTATCACTCGGCGGAGCTTTACACCAGCCTCGCACCGTATTTTGCCGAGCACGTGCGGACGACGCTCGCCAACTGGACCCGTGACCCCGATCACCCGCTCAGCGGCCACGACATATATGGCGAGGGCCTGCGGGTGTACACCACCCTGGATTCGGAGATGCAGGAGATGGGCCGGCAGTCCATCGAGGAGAATATGACCGATCTTCAAAAAGTTGTGGACTATCAATGGAGCGCCTCCGATCGGTCGCTTTACAGCGAGTCCCTCGAAGACTATCGCGACCTGACGCCGGGTGAGGACTACGAGCCGTTCGAGTACTTCTGGGAATCGAACCCTGAGGTGCTGACCGACGCCCTTCGCGAGTCGACGCGCTATGACAGCCTGCGCGCGCAGGGCCACAGTGAACAAGAGGCGCTTTCCCAGTTGCGCGACGACGAGGCTTTCGTCGATTCGATCGCCAGTCGCCGCAGCCAGCTCGGGGCCGGGCTCGTTTCGGTCGACCCCCGGAATGGGCACGTGAAGGTGTGGATTGGGGGGCGCGACTTTCGCAGGGACAAGTACGACAAGGTGGGCATTGCACGCCGCCAGCCCGGCTCCACATTCAAGCCCTTCACCTACGCAGCGGCCATCGACAACGGCTGGTCTCCGTATGATACGCTGCTCGATAGCACCCTTACCTGGGAGGACACGGGGGCAGACACGACCTGGAGCCCCAAAAACTACAACCAGGAGTCCACTGGCGAAATGCTTACTCTGAGCCAGGGGCTCGCCAACTCAAAGAACACGGTCACGGCTCGCCTGGCGCTCGACCTCAATCCCAGCACGGTGGCCCGGTACGCCCGTCGCATGGGCATCCGGAGCCCGCTCGACGAAGTGCCGTCCATTGCGCTGGGCACCAGCAACACTACACTCCTGGAAATGGCGTCGGCCTACACCACCCTCGCCAGCGGTGGCATCCGAAACGAGCCGGTCGCCATCACGCGGGTGGAGGATCGCTACGGAAACGTGCTCTGGGAAGCCTCCCCAGGGCCCAGCGAGGTGCTGTCCCAGCGTACGGCCTATACGGTCGTCGACATGATGCGCGGCGTAATTGACTACGGCACGGGCCAGCGAATCCGCACACAGTTTGACTTGGGAGATTACGATCTCGCCGGGAAGACCGGCACCACCGAGCGGGCAGCCGACACGTGGTTTATGCTCATGCACCCGGAGCTTGTGAGCGGCGCCTGGGTGGGCTTCGATGATCCGCGGCTGACGTTCCGGACGAGCTGGTGGGGCCAGGGCGCCCACAGTGCACTCTTCCTCGTCGGCGATCTCTACCGCCGTATCGCCGAGTCCGACAGCCTGACGTTCTCCGAGGAGGCCACCTTCCCGATGGTGGAGGAGTACGGCGCCTCCGAAGACACCACCGGAACCCAGGACGAGGGCCGGGTCGGCTGGTAAGCGACAGGCACCGTCCGCGGCGGGATCGGGAGGTGCCCTCGTCGTCCTTTGAATGCTACCAATCACTCCCGTGAAGCTGCTTCACACCGCCGACATTCACCTCGGTGCCAAAACCTACGGGCGCCGCGACCCGGAGACCGGACTGAACACGCGCCTGCTTGACGTGAAGCATTCGTTTGAGGCACTCGTGGAGCGGGCCCTTGCGGAAGACGTGGATGCGTTCGTGTTCTGTGGCGATGCCTACCACACGGCCGATCCCACCCCAACACAGCAGAAGCTCTTTGCGGAGTGCCTCCGTCCCCTGGCCGATGCGGGCGTGCCCATCGTGCTGATCATCGGCAATCACGACCACCCGGTGACCTACGGCCGGGCGTCGTCGCTGGACATCTTCGAGTACGTGGATGGGGAAGTGTACTGCTACCGCAAGCCGCCGGCAGCCGTCCAGGTGATTGACACGAAGAGCGGGCCCCTTCAACTCATTCCGCTTCCCTGGCCCATCCGAAGCCAGATTCTCACGAAAGACGAATATCGATCGATGGAGCCGGAGGCGCTCCGACAGTTCATCGAAGAGCAGTACGTCACCTACATCCAGCGTCGGGCCGACGACATTCTTCAGGAGGGCACCGGCGTGGGGCCGACCGGAGACGAGCGCCCCCTCTCCCCCGACGTCCCAACGGTGCTGGCGGGCCACGTGACAGTGCAGGGGGCCGAAATGGCCGGCTCCGAGCGGTCCACCCTGATCGCGTCTGAGCCGAAGTTCACCGTTGGGCAACTGGCAGTGCGCCCCATCGACTACGTGGCGCTGGGGCACATCCACCGGGCCCAGGTGCGAAATCCGGACGGTCACCCCCCGGTGGTCTACGCCGGTAGCATCGAGCGCATTACGTTTGCGGAGCGCGAGGCTCCCAAAGGGTATTTCTTGGTCGACATTGATTCGGGCGAGGCACCCCCGACGCGATCAACCTTTTGCAAGACGCCGGCCCGGCCGTTTCTCGCCTTCGACGTCGACGTGCGGGAGGCGGAGGCACCGACGGAAAAAATCCTCGCTGCCCTCGACGGCACGGACGTAACGGAGGCCATCGTGCGCGTGCGGTACCAAATTGAAGAGGCCCAGCTCGCAGAGGTCGACCAGACCCGCATCCGGGACGCGTTGGCGGAGGCCCATACCATTGCGGCCATCGAGCGCACGGTCGAGCCGGCCGAGCGAAAGCGGCGGACCGTGGTCACCCGCGAGTCGAGCCTCGAAGATGCCATTCGGCAGTACGTAGCCCAGCACGATGACTTGGGGGAGATGGAGGAGGATCTCGTGGAGGCGGCGCTAGACGTAGAAGCCGCGGAGGACGAGCCATAGGCGCCGATGTTTAGGAACCATACGATTTTGGGTGGGCGGCGGGTTGCATGTTCGGTCGACCGCACCCATGTTGTATACATCCGTATCTACGCCACCATTTCCGAAGCACGGGGAGCAGGTGAGGTCGCCCTGTTGCCCGATTTCACCATCACCAGATACAGACCCGTGGACATCGAGAATCAAACAGTCACCATCCCGCGAAAAGAGAACACAACCAAAGGGGAGGGACCCGTCGAGGTGTGGCCGCTGGTTGAGATGGCGCTCGACTCTATCGACGCAGACCCGACCACCCGTCAGGCGGCGGAGGCCGCCCTGGAGGTGAGCGATGGGTGTGTCACCCTGGCAAACTTCTTGGTCAGCCAGGAAGAAGAAGTCCCCAATCTGGACACCCGATTCAAGGTGCCTTTGTTGGTGTTCGGCGCGCACCTGGGCCGGGAAGACGACGGGGTCGAAAGCGTGTACGACCCGGCAGAGGGCGTCCTCTACTTCGAGACCGACGACCATCCCTTTTCCTTCTCCGTCTACGAAGACTGGACGGTCGACTGGGCGCAGGTGGCCGACCGGACCCAGAAAGGGTATGCCTGGGACGGGGTCGAGACCGATGTCTGGGCGCTTGACTGGCTCATGGCTTACCTCGACGTAGGGGCCGACGACTACATGGTCGACAGCGACGATGACGACGACGACCAGTACTACAGTCGCATCTGACCGGGGTGGGACGGCAAAGCGGGCAACGGCCGGTCGGGCAGATGCGGCGCCGGGACGCACGTCACGAACCGTAGGGACGTGCGCCACGCTGTCCTCTCTAGGCTCCGGTTGGAGTGTCGTGCCGCGCGAGGGGAAGGGTCATGCACCGGGGGCCGCCTCGGCCCCGCGACAGCTCGGTGCCCGCCAGTTGAATGGCAATCTTCTCGGTGCCGGGGTCGAAGCTGCCGGACTCGAAGTAGGAAAGAAAGCTTTCGGCCGAGACGATGCGGTAGCCCTGCTGATGCAGCCGGTCGAAGGTGCGTCGATTTCGTTCGTACCCTAGGATTGCACCGGGGGCCGCCGCAAACACGTTCGCGCCGTCGGTCCACTGCTCCCGCTCCTGATGCAGCCGCTCGGCGCCGCCGCACGGGATGTACGTGAGGTCGCGACTGAGCAAGTCGTCGAGGGCATCGCGCAGGTTCATGCGCATGTCGGTTACAAACCGGCCCGGTGCGTCGGCGGCCGTAAGGTGTACCGAGTACCCAAAGCCGTGGGTGTCGAGGAGGGGGGGAAAGACGATCACCTCGGTGGGAGAGGCAAAGGTGAATACCGTGTCGAGGTGCATGGTGGCCCGTCGCTTCGGAAGGTCGACCGCCAGAATGTGCTCGATGGGCGTGCGCTCGAAGACCTCATGGGCAATGGCCATGATGGCGCTGAACGAGGTGCGCTCCGAGTGCCCGATCAACAACGTGTCGGGGCTGGCCACGAGCAGGTCGCCCCCCTCAAAGGTGACTCCAGGCGGCAGTTCAATGACCTTGTCGCTGTGCGGAGCGAAGCGAGGGTGATGGTTCAGGATGATGTTGATGATAATGCTTTCGCGCGTCCGGGCGGCTGTGGCGGCGTGGCTCAGGATGATGTGGTCGTGGACGACGGCGGCCAGGTCGCGCGTGAACATGAGATTGGGCACCGGCTGCACGCGGATGGGCAGCTCCGACTCGCCCGTCAGCGCAAACTGCTGGAGGTCCGACGGCGAGAATTGCTTCAGTTCGCCCTCCACGGCCCCAAGATTTTGCTCCGGCAGGCTGCGGCAGAGCTTTTCCACGAACGTGTGCCGGGCCTCCTCCTTCTCGAACGCCTCCAGCAGGAGGTCGCTCACCTGCAGGACTGTGTCGGCGCGGCCCACGATCTTCTCGAATACCGAGCACATCAACAGGTGCTCCTGCCGCGCGTGGCCCACGAAGAGAATGTCGTCAAAGAGCAACTCGGCGCGGTTGTCCGGGGCCACCAGCTCCATCTCCTGTCCAGGCGTGTGCACGATCACCTGCTTCAGCAGGTGCGCCTCGGCCGGCACGCCGTAGGCCGGCGCCGGATGATCGACGGAGGGCGGAGCGGGGGCGTCCAGTGTGTCCACGAGAAGAGGAGGGTTGATTCGGGAAAAGAGAACGTCACAAGCCCCCTCAATCTCAAAACTGCGCTGCAGAAAAGCGAGGAGCACCTCCCGGCACCATTCCTGGCCCTATTCGCGAAGGCCCTCCAGCACGCGAATCACGACGAGAACGACGAGAATGACCACCCCGGCCTTCAGCACCACAGAGAGCAGCGCCCCCGCGACGTTCACCACCACGCCGAGCAGGCTGAGGCCGATGAGGACGAGAACACCGAGGATGAGCCAGCGGAGTACTGTGCGGATGTCAAGGTCCATGAAACAGAAGACGTGAGTGGAGAGAGCGCCGTGTCGATCCATAGACGCCGGCGGCCCCCGAAATGTTACCGGCGCTCGCCAATCGGTGCGGTCGGGCGCGCACAGTGATTGAGGAGGAACACCGGCCGGTGGCGGCGCCGGAGGGGTCAATCGGCCGGGCTACGCAGGCGGCGTTGAGGGGGCGGCCGGGACGAGCGGAGGGCCCTCGTCGCTCACAAACAGATCGGCGTCGTACCGCACCGACTCCAGAATCAGTCCCTCCGGAGGCATCGACGGCCCGGCCGCACGCCGGTCCCGGGCCGCGATCACGGAGGGGACACTGTCCGCCGCGCGCTTTCCGTGGCCGATCTCGACAAGCGTGCCCACGAGCGCCCGAACCATGCCGTGCAAAAACCGCGTCCCGGCGACCTCAAACCGCCAGAAGCCGCGCCGGTCCTCCCTCACCCAGCGGGCGTGGTGGAGCGTACAGACCCGATGTTCTGTGTCGGATTGGGTGAGGCAGAACGAACTGAAGTCGTGCCGCCCCAGGAGGTCGGGCGTGGCGGCACGCATTCGGGCGAGATCGGGTACGGGACGCAGCCGGGTGCGGGTGTGCCGCTCGAGGGCGCACGGCTGGGTGTGCACCCGATAGTGATAGCGGCGGAGGCGGGCATCGTAGCGGGCGTGGAAGTCATCGGGCGCGCGCTCGATCCGTCGGACCGCGACCGCGTCCGGCGTAAGGGCATTGAGGGAGCCGCGCATCCGGAATGAGTCGTGAGGGGCCGGGAGGTCGAGGTGGGCAACCTGGGCGCGGGCGTGGACCCCGGCGTCCGTTCGTCCCGAGCCGGTGACCCGGCAGTCGGCGTCTGTGACGGTCGTTACAGCCTCTTCCAGGGCCCCCTGCACCGTTGGCACGTCCGGTTGGATCTGCCACCCGTGGAAGTCGGTTCCGTCGTACTCGATCAGCAATCGGTAGCGCGGCATTCGGTCGAGGGAAAGGGGGAAATGGGAGGAGAGAACGTTGCCGACCCAGACGCTCGGGCCGATGGGAGATTCCAGCGCTTACACGTCGCACTTTGCAATCCACCTTCTGTTCACCACCCGCCCCCGGCATGCGCATCTACCTCACAGGATTCATGGCAAGCGGAAAATCAACCATTGGACCGCGGCTGGCCGCCCGGTGGGGCGCGGTCTTCTGGGACCTCGATCGCCTGATTCAGGCTCACGACGGACGATCGATCCCGTCCATTTTTGAGGCGGACGGAGAAGCGGCATTTCGAAGGCTCGAATCGGAGGCTCTCCGCCGAACAACGGAGGTCGACGATCTCGTGGTTGCGCTGGGGGGAGGGGCCCTGGCGGACGACGCGAACTGGGCGTTTGTCCGGGAGCACGGTCACGTGGTGTACCTGGAGGTTGCACCCGACACGATTCTGGCGCGCGTGGAGGACGAGGCCGGCCGGCGTCCGCTCCTGCAAGGCGCGGAGGGGGCGCCGCTCCCCCGGGATCAGATGCGCGACCGCATCGAGGAGCTCCTGTCAGCCCGGCGCGCACGGTACGAGGCGGCGGACGTCACCGTGGACGCGACGGATTCCCCCGAAGCCGTCACGGAGGCGGCCGTCCGCGCGGTCGAGGAGCACGGATGGGCGTAGAAGATCAGTCGCGAAAAAGGGTGAACGACTGACGGTGGTGGAGGGTGGCCCCGTGGGCCTGCAGAGCGTCGTAGTGCTGCTGGGTAGGGTAGCCGACATTCGATTCCCATCCGTATTCGGGATGCTCGTGGTGGAGGCGGCGCATGATGGCGTCCCGTTCCGTCTTGGCTAGGATGGAGGCCGCCGCAATCGACTGGCTGGTCGCGTCGCCCTTTACAATCGTCTTGTGGGGCCAGGGGGCGTCCACCAGATCGCGAGTCCACTGATTGCCGTCTACGAGGAGAAACTCGGGGGCGGGCTCGCACGCAGCGGCGGCCCGACGCATGGCCTGCAGCGCGGCCTGCAGGATGTTCAGGTCGTCGATCTCATCGGGCGAGCTGGAGGCAATTGCCGAGGCCACGGCTCGTTTTTCGATCTCCTCTCGGAGTGAGCGCCGCTTCGTTTCCGAAAGGGCCTTGCTGTCCTGCACGGCCGGCAGTTCCACTCCGGGCGGCAGTATGACGGCGGCGGCCACGACGGGTCCGGCCAGGCACCCGCGCCCTGCCTCGTCCAACCCCGCCACCCGCTCGTATCCGTCGGCCCAAAGCTGGCGTTCGTGGTGGAGCACAGCAACAGGAAAGAGATGCGCGGAAGACAGGCGAAGAGAAAACCTACAGACTCTGCCTCGCAATCCAAATCCCCCAATCCAAAATCCACACTCACACCTCGTACTGGTCCGGCAGGTCGTTTTCGTACAGCACCACGTCGCCGGATTGGAGGCGAGGAGAGAGCCAATCCTGGGCCTCAAAGAGAGAGTCGACCACCTGTACCCGGTCCGCCGGATACCCCGCCTCGGCGAGGCCCTCCTGAATGGCGGCGGTTTGCTCGTCGCCCACGAGCACGGCCCAGTCGATGTCGTGTCGGGCGATGTGTGAGCCAAGCGCTTTGTTCTCCGCCCACTGCCGGTCGCCCATTTCGACCATCCCGGGCGTCACAATCACGCGCCGGCCTCCGTTCATCCGTCCCAGAATCTCGATGGCGTTGCGCGCCCCCACGGGATTGGAGTTGAAGGCATCGTCGATGATGGTGATCTCGCCCTCCTGCCGGAGCTGGAGCCGGTGCTCAATCGGCTCAATGCGGCGGGCTGCGTGGGCCATCTGTCGGAGCCGGAGGCCCATGCTGCGGCCCACAGCAACGCCCAGGAGCACGTTGAGCACATTGTGCGCGCCCAGGAGCTGCGTCCGAAACGTCGCCTCGGTGCCTCTGTCGTCCTGAACGACGAAGGACGTGCCCTGGGTGTTGTACCGAACGTTTTTGGCCGTGAGCTCGGCGTCCGACCGGCCGTCCACGGACACGCGCCACACCGTGCCATCGGCCCGATCGGCCATGGCGCGCACCCGTTCATCGTCGGCGTTCAAGACGGAGGTCCCGTCGGCAGGCGTCCGGTCCACGAGGCGGCCCTTCTCCGTCGCGATGGCGTCCTGGGAGCCCATGGTGTCGAGGTGGGCAATGCCGACCGTGGTGACGACCGACACATCCGGCTCGGCGATGTCGCAGAGCGCGTCCATGTCGCCCGGATAGCGGATGCCGTACTCCAGCACCAGCACCTGATGTTCGGGCTTGAGGTGTTCGTTGATGGCCAGGCACATCCCCATCGGCGTGTTGTAGGAGCTGGGCGTGGCGTAGACGTTGTACTTTTGTCGGAGGAGCTCGGCGAGGATGAATTTGGTGCTCGTCTTGCCGTAGGAGCCGGTAATGCCCACGACGGTCAGGTTCGGGCGCTCGCGCAGACGCCGACGGGCCTGGCGCTTGAAGCCTTCCTGGATGTAGGTCTCGACGGGGTGCATGAGGGCGGCGCCCAGGGCCACCCACAGGGGGGCGCCCAGATCGGCGATCCAGAACCCAAGCAGGTACCAGAGTGCGCCTCCGGCCCAACCTGCATTCCACCAGCCCAGGGCACCGAGAGCCACCGGGAGAACGGTGAGACTCCCGGTTGTGACGGCCAGGCGCGTCATCCGACGGGTGAATGCGAGCGGCTTTTTTTCCTGATCGCTGCGGTAGCGGCGGGAGGAGATAAACGCGAAAATCCAGAGCAGCAGGGCCCCGGCGGCGACCCCCGTGGCGTCGAGGACCGACAGGCTGAGGGTGCCCAGTCCCAACACAGCCCCTCCCACTCCGTGAGAGGGGCGCAGCACCGCCGACCCGATGTGCTCCGAGACCCAGCGTCCGTACCGACCGAACTTGTAGGTTTCCAGCTGAAAGATGTGGAGAAAGAAGCGGACCCGGCGCACGGCCCGCCAGCCGGCGAACAGCGTAGCAAGCAGGGCCAGAACGGAGAGGAGGACGGTCATGCGGGAGGGAAAAGCCGGACCGGAGGCAAGAGCGACGCGCGCTTACGAATGCTCTAAAAAATATCGGATGCCGGAGCGGACGGTGTCAATATCGTCGAGGTGCCCGTAGTGGCCGGCCCCCTCCAGTTCGACGAGGCCGCAGTCTGCAATCCGGGATTCGAGCACTTCCATCTGGCGGCGGGAAATGGCTTCGTCCTCCGTGCCCCAGAACAGAAGAGTTGGCACCTGAATGCGATCGAGCGCCCCGTTGAGGTGGAAATTGACGGTCTTGACGAACGTTTCCTGCATGACGCCGGACGTAGCGTTGTAGTCGGAGGAGCCGAGCCAACGCCACACGAGGGTATGGCGGAGCCAGTCCTCGGCGGGTGTGCGAAGCGGAGAGGGAAGGGCACGGACGGGAGCCTTCAGGGCGGAGGCGAGCCCCGAGCGCAGGGCGTGTCCCCAGGAGCGCACGGGTTCTACGCCGGAGGGGCTAATGAGAGCCAGGCGGTCCACCCAATCCGATAGGTCCGGTGTGCTGGCCATGTAGAGGGCGATGCGGCCGCCGTTTGAATGCCCGATGATCGTGACGGGGCGCTCGATTCGGTGTTCGATAAGGGAGGCCAGGAGGGCACCGTGGGCCGGTACGCCCCACGGGTCGGGGGGAGGCGGCGACGCTCCGTGTCCGGGCAGATCCACGGCATAGGTGCGGTACGTGTCGGCCAGGCCCTCTGCGAGGGGCCGCATGGCCGTGGCGTCGCTTCCCCAGCCGTGCAGCAGAAGAAGGGGCGGTGCCTCGCGTGGGCCACGCGCTTCAACGTGAAGGTCGTGAAAGGTCACCACATGCAGGAACGTAGGGCGCAGTGCACACCGGAGGGCGGGAAACCATCTCTCTACGGCGGCGTTCCGGAAGTGTCTGTCACACCATTTGTCTTTATGGCTCCGCCCGGTCGCTGACCGCAGGCCGAGCCCCATGGCTTGTCAGACTTCCCCGATCCGACGTGAGGGCCTGTCGATCTCCGACGTCGGACTGCAGTTGGAACCCCATGTGCAGTATGGAGGTCGAGAGGATGCGTCGACGACGAACAAGATGATTCAACGGTGAACGGAAGTGTTTCCAGACGGAGCATGGGTTGCTCCGGTCGTATGCAGAGGGTCATCGCTCGCTGCAAAGCCCATCGTTTCTCTTCGTAGGACGTGCTTCTCGGAACGTGTCCGAGCGCTCTCTCCCGTCGATCCGTCTCATTCGTTTGACGCCCGCCGCTGGGACAGTTTTGAGAGGCGGGGCCTCGCGGAGGGAGTCCGTTGGCGCGGAGGTGTCGATCCGGACACCATGGACGGAATCACGACAAGCCCATCCATTCGGTCGCGTACTGGCGGCCTCTCCTGTCGGAGACGGCCCGGTCCGCTTCATTACTCACCGCACAATAGATTATGTCCGACAACGAACAGAAGAAATTTGAGCGTCTCCTTGAGCTGATTGGGGATAAGAAGTATGGCTTTATGCGCGAGCTGCGGCCGGATCTCCCCAAGGACGACGACGATCCGTTCATGCCGCCTCCGCTCATTCGCAAGTTCAACCTCCGAGACGGCGTAATTGTGGAGGGCGACTTGAAGCCCGGCCGCAAGGGGGGCATGCAGGTTGGCTGGATCGATTCGGTGATGGGCATGCCGCCCGGCGAATGGGCGCAGCTTAAGACCTTTGATCACGGCGCCAGCATCTA
>JBKHEM010000031.1:0-22392 GCA_046540815.1 Salinivenus sp. | reverse complement strand
CGCGCTGGCCGACGAGCACGAGGTTGTGGTCGTGGACAAGGATGCCGAGCGGTTGGAGCGCCTTCGGTCCGAGGCCGACGTGTTGACCTACGAGGGCGACGGGGCCAAGGTCGAGACCCTGGAGGCCGCCCGCGTGCCAACGGCCGACCTCGTGATTGGCAGTACGAACGACGACCGGAGCAACATTCTGATTTGCAGTACGGCCCGGGCCCTCCACGAGGACGCCTTCACGATTGCGCGCGTGACCGAGACCGAATACCTCGCCACGTGGTCGCAACTCCGGGACGCCTTCAACGTCGACTTCATGGTAGGGGCCGACTATCTCACGGCCCTCAACGTTGTCGACGTGGCGGGGCACCCCACCGCACAAGATGTCGAGTTCTTTGGGGACGGCCAGGTGGAGATGGCGGAGTACACCATTTCCTCCGGGAGTCCTCTCGCAAACCAATCCGTTCGGAGCCTGGACCTGGACGCGTCGGTTAACCTGGTGGCCCTGTGCGACGACGATCAGTTGGAGGTCGTTCGGGGCGACACGCGGCTTCGCCCGGAGGCCCGCCTGCTAGTCATCGGCCGCCCGGAGGCGATTCGGCGGTTTGGGGTTCGAATCGCCCCGGTGGCCCGGAATGGAACGGCCCGCCACGTCATAATCCTGGGAGGCGGAGAAATTGGGTATCAGACGGCCCGCATGTTTGAGGAGCGCGGCGTTGAGCCGCGCCTCGTGGAGAACAATCCCGAACGGGCCCACGAGCTTGCGCAGGCGCTCCCGAATACGCTGGTGCTCCAGGACGACGCGACGGACCCCGACTTTCTGCGTCGAGAGGGCGTGCCGGATGCCGACCTCGTCGTGGCGGCGGTGACCCCCGATGAGCGCAACCTTCTCGCAAGCCTCCTGGCGCAGGAGCTTGGGGCCGAGCAGGTCGCCTCGGTGGTGCACAACGGAGCCTATGAGTCGCTGTTTACGAGCAGCGGGATCGACATCACGGTCAATCCCCGCCGCGAGGTGATCGAGGAGATCCTGCGCCACACGCGCAAAAAGGGCGTTGAAAAGCTGACGTTCATCGAGCACATGCGGGGAGAGGTCCTGGAGCTCGAACTGGACGAGAGCAGCGCCCTGGTGGGACGCCCGCTCGAAGAGGCCGTCCCCGACGTGCCGCACGAGTTTGTTGTGGGGGCCGTTGTTCGGAACCGGCGTGTCGTCATCCCACGCGGGCAGACGGTGCTGCAGGCGGGCGATCACGTCGTCGTCTTTGTCGACGTGGAGCGTTCGAAGGAGGTGCTGGAGGTGCTATGATTGCCGTTCGTCGCTTTCGCCGGGCGAGCCGGGTGCTGGGCCCGGTGTTGAAATGGTTCTCGGCCGTCTTCCTGGTGCCAGGAAGCGTGGCCCTGTACCATGGCACCCCGGTTCTCCCGTTTGTCGTCCCGCTGGCGTTGTCTCTCGGGGTTGGATTTTTGCTGGAAGCCATCGGGTCCGAGCGCGACCTGGCGGTCGAGGATGGCTTTCTGCTCGTCACGCTCACCTGGGTGCTGGTGTCCCTGCTGGGGAGCGTGCCCTACCTGGTTGCGGGCACAGGGAGCTTCGCGTCGCCCATCAACGCCGTCTTCGAGAGCTTCAGCGGGTTTTCAGCCACCGGCTCTACGATCCTGCTGGACATTTCCGTGGAGAAGCACGGGGCGGCGCTCATGCTGTGGCGGCAGATGACCCAGTGGATTGCCGGAATGGGCATCCTCGCCCTGGCGGTGGCCGTGCTGCCCCGTCTCTCCGTTGGTGGCGCGCAGTTCCTCGACGCCGAGGTGCCGGGCCCGCGCATGGAGCGCCTCACGCCCCACATCGCCGAAACCGCCCGCCGGCTCTGGTTCTTGTACCTCGGGGGCTCCGCCCTGCTGCTTCTCCTGCTGCTCGGCCTGCACTACGGCGGCGCGGCGCCCCGGATGACGCCGTATCAGGCCGTGGCGCACGTTTTTACCACGCTGCCGTCGGGCGGCTTCTCGCCGCAGGCCCGGAGCATCGAGGCGTTCGCGCCCGCCGTGCAGTGGGTCATCGTGCCCTTCATGTTTGTGGCCGCCATGAACTTCACGCTGCTCTGGCGGGCGATCTTTTCCGACCCGGCAGCCCCGGTCCGCAACACCGAGTTCAAGGTGTATCTGGGCGTCTTCGGGCTCGGGAGCCTTCTGGTAAGCCTCATGCTCTGGGGCGACGGGCAGTTCGCCACCCTGGAGGAAACGCTGCGCCAGGGGACCTTCCAGACCGCCACGCTGGTGACGACGACCGGCTACGCAAGCACCGACTTTGCCGTGTGGGGAGAAGAGGTGCTCGCGGTTCTGCTTCTGCTGATGTTCGCGAGCGGGTGCGTGGGAAGCACCGCGGGCGGACTCAAGATTCTCCGGTGGATTGTGGGGGCCAAGCTCATTGCCCGTGAGCTCTTTCAGCAGATTCACCCATCGTCCGTCCGGCCCCTGCGGATGGGCCGCCGCGTGCTGAAGGAACCGGTGGTGCAGGGCATTCTCATCTTGATTCTCACCTACCTTCTTTTGGTGATTGGGGGCACCGGCCTCGTGGCGGTTGATGCGTACCGGGCGGGGGTTGAGCTTGCACTCGTGGAGGCGCTTTCTGGTGTGCTGGTGGTACTGGGCAACATCGGACCCGGGTTCGGCAGCCTCGGCCCCATGGGCACCTTCGAAATGCTTCCCGTGTCCACAAAGCTGTTTATGTGCCTGCTGATGGTGGCTGGGCGCCTGGAGGTGATGACCTTTCTCGTGGTGCTGGTGCCCAGCTACTGGAAGGGATAACCCCTCGGAAGACGGACGCCCACGGCGGGAGGACCGGCGCACGTGGGCTCCAGCGTCCGTTTGCCCTGCCGCCTGTCGTGGCGACGAACAGATTGCCCGGTCGGCAGCGTACAGGGCCGTGTATCGACGAGGGGTCTGCTCACTCGCCTGTTTGCGAAGCGTCCCGTTTCCCATGAAAACGATCAGCACCCATCTCTCCTATTTTCTGAAGGACCGGGAGGTGCAGCGCAATCTGTCCATCCTGTTTCGGTACCTGGCCATTCTCCTGGTGGTCATTGCCGTCTACACGGTGGTGTTTCACTTCATCATGCTGTACGTGGAGGGGGAGGAGCACTCCTGGATTACGGGGCTCTACTGGACGCTGACCGTGATGAGCACCCTCGGGTTTGGGGACATCACGTTTCAGTCTGACATCGGGCGTCTCTTTAGCGTATTCGTCCTGATGTCGGGCATTGTGATGCTGCTGATCGTGTTGCCGTTCGCATTCATCCGCTTCTTTTATGCCCCGTGGCTGGAGTCGCAGATCCGCAACCGGGCCCCGCGGGTTCTGCCCGAGGACACGTCCGATCACGTCATTCTCACGAACTATGACACGATTGCACAGGGGGTGGTGCGGCGCCTGGAGCGGGACGACATCCCGTACGTTGTGCTGGAGCCCGACCCGGCGACGGCCGCAAATCTCTATGTCGACGGCGTGCAGGTGGTGACCGGCGACTTTGACAGCAAGGAAACCTACGAGGCCGTGCGGGCCGACCAGGCGCGATTCGTGCTCGCCAACCACGACGACCAGACGAACACGAACGTGATCCTCACGGTGCGCGAGGTGGCCCCGGACGTGCCCCTTGCGGCCCTCGTCACAGACGACGACTCGCAGGACATCCTGGAGCTGAGCGGCGCGACCCAGGTGCTCCCGATCAAGCGATGGTTGGGCGAGCAGCTGGCCACCCGCATCACCACGCAGCACGGCGAGGTGCACCCCATTGGGCAGTACCGAGACCTGCGCTTCGCCGAACTGCCAGTGCAGAACACCTCCCTTGAAGGACAGACGATTCGGGAGGCGCAAATTCGGGAGGCGACCGGCGTGACCGTCGTTGGGGTGTGGGAGCGGGGACGCCTGCAGCCTGTACGGCCGGATCTGCCCCTCGGCCCGACGAGCGTGCTGGTCGTGGCCGGGACGGACACGCAGCTCCGCACCCTGAACCGGCAGGTTGTGTCCGGCGACGAAAGCACCTGCCCGGTGCTGGTCATCGGCGGAGGGCGCGTGGGCGGGGCGGCGATCCAGGCCCTCCACAAGCGCGGCGTGCCCGTGAACCTCGTCGAGAAAGAGCACGGGCGGTGCGAGGTGCTTCGGTCGTACTGCGAAGAGGTGTTTTGCGGGGATGCAGCCGAGTACGACATTCTGGAGAAGGCGGGCATTGAGGAGGCGCCGTCGGTCCTCCTCACCACCCACGACGACGCGATCAACATTCACCTCGCCGCGTACTGCCGCCGCCTGAACCCGACGATGCGCGTGGTGAGCCGCATTACCCACGAGCGCAACCTGGAGGCCATTCACCGTGCCGGAGCCGACTTCGTCCTCAGCTACGCGACGCTCGGGATCGACGCCGTCTCATCGGCCATCCAGGGACGGCGCCTCGTGGTGCTGGGGGAGGGGGTCGATCTCTTCACGCGGGCGGTGCCGCCGTCGTTGCAGGGCACAGCGCTGACGGAGAGCCACATCGGGGCGCGCACGGGACTGAACGTCGTCGCCATCGAGCACAACGACACGTTCGAAACGGAGCTGACCGGCGCGACGGTGCTTCCGGCAGACGGGCACCTCCTCCTCATCGGATCCGATGAACAGATGGAGTCGTTCGTGGAGGCCTACGAATGACGGCGGGGCGGGGGAGGACACATTCCGTACCCGACGCCCGGAGGGGGGTGTCTTCCGCAGGCGGATTGTGTCCGACGCCGTCGCTGGTTACTCTTTTTTCCACGGTACATCCACTTCTTCGTATCGCTTCCGGCCCTTACGCGCCCCGTCCATGGTCGAATTCGAGCTTCTCAACAGCCTCGGCCTCATGCTTCTGGCCGCCCTGGGCGTCACGCTCACGGCGCGGGTGGTGCGCGTGCCCAACATTGTGGCGTACATCGGGGCCGGGCTGCTTCTGGGCCCGACGTTCGGCGTGCTGGAGGTGACCCACACGACCGAGCTGATTGCCGAGTTCGGCATCATCCTTCTCCTCTTTCTGGTGGGGCTGGAGCTGAGCCTCGACAAGATCAAGGAAGTGGGTACGACGGCCTTCGTGGCGGGGGGCGTGCAGATGGCCGGCACGGCCCTCGGGGGCGGCCTGCTCGCCGGTCTGTTTGGATACCCGGTCGTCGAGGCCGCCGTGGTGGCCGTGGCCGTCATGTTTAGCAGCACGGTTGTGGTCGTGAAGCTGCTCGAAAAGCGAGGCGACCTCGACGCGCCCTACGGTCAGATTGCGGTGGGGGTGCTGCTGGTGCAGGACCTGGTGGTGGTGATGGTGCTCACGTTCGTGGCCGGCCTCGCAGGGCCGGGCGAGCTGGCGTGGGCCGACGTGGCCTGGGGCCTGGGGCAGGCCTTCGTGGGGATGGCGCTCCTGGGCGGCGTCATCGCGGCGGCGGCCCGCTACGTGCTGCCGCCCGCCATCCAGTGGATCTCGCAGATGACCGAGGGGCTGTTCATCTGGAGCCTCTTCTGGTGCTTCCTCGTCGTGCTGGGGGCGGAGGCGCTGCACCTGTCGCCCGAGCTGGGGGCCTTCCTGGCCGGCATTGCCCTCGCACAGCTGCCGCAGTGCCACGAGCTGCGCCACCGCGTGCACCCGCTAATGAACTTCTTCATCATCGTCTTTTTCGTGACCCTCGGGCTGCAGATGGAGCTGGGGGCGGCCCTCGCGCAGTGGCCCTTCGCCCTGGCGCTTGCGGCCTTCGTGATGGTCGTAAAACCGCTCCTCTTCTTCGGCGTGCTGCCGCAGCTGGGCCACGGGGAGGAAACGTCTTTCCGGACCGGCCTCAGCCTGGCCCAGATCAGCGAGTTCTCCCTCATCTTCGGTGCGCTGGCCGTCTCGTCGGGTCTGATCGACGAGGCGCTCCTGTCGGTCATCACGCTGGTGGGACTCCTTACCTTTGCCCTCTCGGCATTCCTGCTCCTCTACAACGACCGCCTGTACGAGGTCGTGCGGCCCTACCGCCCGTTGGCGTGGCTTGGGGCACGGCAGGAGATCCCTGAACCGCCGCCGGAGGGGCTGCAGGGGCACGTCATCGTGGTGGGCATGAACACGCTCGGCCGCTGCCTCGTCGACCGCCTGCGGGAGGCCGGCGAGACGGTTGTGGCCGTCGACACCGACCCCGAGAAGCTCGCCCGCCTTTCCGTACGCACCGTACACGGCAACGCCATCCACGAGACGACCCGTGAGGAGACGCACTGGAACGCGGCGAAGCTGATCGTTTCTAGCCTGAGCATTGAGGGAACCAACAACCTGCTGGCGTACCACGCCAAACAGGCCGGTGTGCCGTGCAGCATCCACGCGTTTGATCGCACCAGTGAGGACAGCCTCCGCGACCTTGGGGTAGACTACCTGATCCGGTCGAAGCACGAAGGGGCTCGGCGCCTGCTCCACGAACTGGAATCGAGAGAGGTGTTGTCATGACGGAGCTTGCGATTTTGCTTGGCCTTGCGGCCGCGGGGTACGGGGTGGCCCGCTGGACTCAGTTTCCCGCCATTCCCTTTCTGCTCGTGGGGAGTCTCGCGCTCAGCGCCACCGGCGTGGTGGGCGATCCCGACTTTGTGGAGAACGTGCTGTTTCTGAGCGTCACCGTGCTGTTGTTTGTGGCCGGAACGGACCTCAGCCTGGAGCGCGTGGGGCCGTTTCGGAGATCGGCGTTCCTGATTGGGGGCGTGCAGTTCGCGGGCCTCGCCGCGGCCGGGCTGGGGATTGCCTATGTACTCGACTACGGCCCGACCGACGCCCTGTACCTGGGCCTGGCCCTGGCGGCCAGCTCCACCATTGTGGGCGTGCGCCTCCTCCAGCGCCGTCAGCAGATGTTCGAGCCGTTTGGGCGCACGGTGCTCGGCGTGCTGCTTCTTCAGGACGTGATCGTGGTGCTGCTCCTGCCGGTGCTCATCCGGTTCCCGGACGGGACGGGTGCCATGCTGGGGAGCCTGGGGGGGACGGCCCTCCTGCTCCTCGGTGCATGGGGCGTCATGAAGGGGGTGGTGCCGCTTCTGCTGAAACGAGAGTTTGACGCTGAGACGCAACTCCTCGTGGTGCTTGGCATCCTTGCTGGGTTTATGGGCACGGCCGCGTGGCTGGACGTGCCCCTCGTCGCCGCGGCCTTCCTGGCGGGCGTCTCGCTCTCGGGGTTTCCCTTCAGCGGCATCGTGCACAGCGAGATGCAGCCGCTCTACGACTTTTTCGCGGCCATCTTCTTCGCGTCGCTGGGCGTGGCCGCCGCCCAGCCCAGTCTCCACCTGATCGGACACGCGGCCCTCTTTGCCGGGGCCGTGCTCGTGCTGACGCCCCTCCTGGTGGCCGTCGTGGGGGAGTGGACGGGGCTCGTGGCCCGGCCCGCCCTGGAGAGCGGCCTGCTCCTTGCGCAGACGAGCGAGTTCTCCTTGGTCGTGGGCCTGCAGGCCCTTGTCGTCGGCCAGATTGGCGGGGAGGTGTTTTCCGTCATCGTCCTGACCACCGTCTTTACGATGATGGCCACGCCGCTGCTGACGAGCGAGACGGTGGTGTGGGAGCTGCTGCGCTGGCACCCCTCACGTCACGGCGACGGCCTGCCGGCGGTCCCCAGCAACCACGTGCTTCTGCTGGGCGGGGGGCGAAGCATGCGCCCCATCCTGCGCCTGCTGCGCGAGTCCAAGTATGAGGCCGTGGTGGTGGACGAGGACCCGGCCGTGGTGGGTCGCCTCCGCGACCAGGGCGTGACCTGTGTGCGGGGCGACGGGAGCGACCTGTCGGTGCTCCTGAAGGCCGGGGCCGCACAGGCGCGCGTCATCGTCTCCACCCTTCGCAATCCCTTTGCGGTTGCGCCCCTGCTCGACTACGTGGGCGACACCGTCCCCATCCTGGTGCGCGTCTTCGAGGATCACGAGGCCGAGTGGGTGGACGCCCGGGGCGGCACGCCCGTCCGCTTCGCCCACGCCGCGGGCGATGCATTCATGACGTGGTTCGAAGAGATGCAGTCGGCGCAGAACAAACAGGCCTCCCCAAGACCGTAAATCCTCCGTTCTCGTGAACACTCCGCGGAGGAATCAACGTACGTGGGTGCAGCACGTCCACTCGTGTCCTACAGTTCGGTTCGTCTTTCTTCTTCCGACACTCCGTCGATCCGATGGCGAAGGACCTGGAACGCGACCTGGGGCTGCCCTCCGTGCTGGCTATTAGCGTCGGGGCCATGGTGGGCAGCGGCATCTTTATCCTGCCCGCCCTGGCAATGAAGATGGCGGGCCCGGCCGTGGTGCTCGCGTATTTGCTGGCCGGCGTGCTGGTGCTCCCGGCCGCGCTCAGCAAGGCCGAAATGGCCACCGCCATGCCGGAGGCGGGCGGCACCTACGTCTACATCGAACGCGGGATGGGGCCGCTGTTAGGCACCATCGCCGGCATTGGGACCTGGTTCTCCCTCTCGTTCAAGGGGGCCCTCGCGCTGGTGGGCGGCGCCCCCTATATCGTACTGCTGTTTGACGTGCCGCCGCAGATGCTCGCGCTGGGCATCGCGGCGGTGCTCATTGTCGTGAACCTGCTGGGGGTAAAGCAGACGGGCCGCGTTCAGGTGGTCCTGGTTCTGGTGATGCTGGCGGCCATGGTGTGGTTTGTGGGCGGGAGCATGGGGGACATCGATCCGGTGCGCTTCGACAGCTTCTTTGAGGGCGGGCTCGGGGGCCTGCTGGCGGCCACGGGCTTCGTGTACGTCTCGTACGCCGGGGTCACGAAGGTGGCAAGTGTCGCGGAGGAAATTGAGAATCCGGACCGCAACATTCCCCTCGGCCTCCTCGGGTCGCTCGGCTTCACGACGCTCCTGTACGTGCTGGTGGTGGCCGTCATCGTGGGGGCCGCGCCGACGGCGGACCTCGCCGGCTCGTCGACCCCGGTGGCGGACGTGGCGGAAGGCACACTCGTGCAGTGGGGCGTGCTCGTGGTGGTCGTGGCGGCCATCCTGGCGCTCGTGAGCACGGCCAACGCGGGGCTCCTGTCCGCCTCGCGCTACCCCTTTGCCATGAGCCGCGACCAGCTGGTGCCGGACGCGCTCCAGCACGTGAGCGATCGGTTTGACACGCCGACGACCGCCATCACGCTCACCGGCGGCGTCATGCTCGTTATGATTGCGTTCGTGCCCATCGACAGCATCGCGAAGCTGGGCAGTGCGTTCAAGATTCTCGTCTTTATCCTCGTGAACCTGGCCCTTGTGGTCTTTCGGGAGAGCGACCTCGACGACTACGACCCGGCGTTTCGCGATCCGCTGTATCCGTGGTCGCAGGGCGTGGGCGTGGTGGGCGGCCTGGTGCTGCTGAGTCAGATGGGGGTGGTGCCCCTCGCAGGGGCCGTTCTCATTACCGGCGTTGGGGGCCTCTGGTACGCGGTCTACGCCCGGGGGCGCGTGGAGCGGGAGGGCGTTGCACAGGACGAAATCCGCCGCCGTGTGGGCGAGCAGGCGGCAGAGCGCACCCGGATGGCGCTCGACGACGCGGCCCCGTCCGACCACGTCGTCGTGGGGGTCACAGAAGACCTGCGGCCGGATCGGGAGGCCGCCCTGGTCGAGGTGGGCGCGGCCCTCGCCCAGGCCCGGAACGGGCGCCTGTCAGTCATTCGCTTCGATTCGGTGCCCGATCAACTGCCCCTGGACTCCGCCGCCGAGGTGCAGTCGCCCGACGATGTAGAATTTGAGGCGCGGATGGAGCGCTTCGGGGCGTCGTTCGACGGGGCCTTCGAGTACGGGGAGGTCGTCAGTCACGACGTGCGGCACGCGGTCGCCAACGTTGCCCGGCACCGCGAGGCGGACCTGCTGGTGCTGGAGCGTGAGCTGACGGACAAGCGGTCCTGGTTGGTCGAGCGCGACCTGGACTGGATCTCGCGCCACTGCTCCGCGGATCTCCTCCTGGTGGAGCCCGCGCCCCTTGCGGTCCTTGATCGAATCGCACTCGTGACGGACAGTGGGCCCTTTGATCCGCGGAAGGTGGAGCTGGCCAACGGGCTGGCCTCGGCGGCGGGGGCGTCCCTCGTGCTGGTGCACGCCGTGTCCCCCGACGCGACCGACGACCAGAAGGAGACCATTCGTGCGTACCATGCGGACCTGATGGACCTCTGCACGGTACCCGTCGAGTCCACGATTGTGGAGGGGCAGTCGCCGGATGTGGTGGCGCGGGCCCTCACGGGGGCCGACCTCGTCATGGTACAGAGTGACGACGCGTGGTGGGCCCGGGTGCTGGACTCGCGAGAGCCCCAGCGCATCGCAGAGGCCTTCGGCGGACCCGCCATCGTGGTGCGTCCACAGCAGGCGGGCGGGCCTGGGGTGTTGAAGCGCCTCCTGGAGCGCTTCGCGTTTTAGGCGCTTGGTCTCGGTGTGGGAGGCCCGTCAAGTTTTGGGGAGGATCGGAACTGGTCCCCCCGCTCCATACCTTTATCCTGTCCGCTACTTTTATCGCTTCGCCCGCTACTGCCATGGCTTCGGGCAATTCGGATCTCCAGAAAACCCTGACGCTCTACGACGTCTACGCGATCAGCACGGGGGCGATGTTCAGCTCCGGCTTTTTCCTACTCCCGGGCATCGCGGCGGCGGAGACGGGGCCGTCGGTCGTTCTTGCGTACTTCGTCGCGGGGATTCTCATCCTGCCGTCCATGTACAGCATGGCGGAGCTGTCGACCGCCATGCCCAAGGCCGGGGGCACGTACTACTTTCTCGACCGCAGCCTCGGGCCGCTGGCCGGCACGGTGGGCGGACTGGGCACGTGGCTGGCGCTCGTGTTTAAGAGTGCCTTTGCCCTCATCGGGATGGGGGCGTACCTGGCCCTCTACGCGGATGTCCCCATCAAGCCGCTGGCGGCGGCGCTCACGGTGGCCTTCGGCGTGCTCAATATCGTCGGGGCAAAGGAGAGCAGCTGGCTGCAGCGCATTCTGGTCACGGTGCTGGTGGGCGTGCTCGCGTTCTACGCCGCGCAAGGGGTGTTTTCGGTGTGGGGCGGGCAGAGTGCCGGGGGCGGCGGGGCCGCGGGCGAGTTCACGCCGTTTTTTACGGAGGGTGTGCGCGGCTTTCTCGCCACCATCGGCATCGTGTTCGTGTCCTACGCGGGTCTCACCAAGGTGGCGAGCGTGGCCGAGGAGGTGAAAAATCCCGACCGCAACATTCCGCTGGGCATGATCCTGTCGTTGCTCACCGCGACGTCGATTTACGTGCTGGGCGTGGCCATCATGGTGGCTGTTCTTCCCGGCACCGACCTCCACTCCGACCTCACGCCGGTTTACACGTCGGGCGAGGTGTTCTTTGACTGGCTTCCGTATGGGCTGGGGCCCATCCTCATCGTGGTGGCGGCCATCGCGGCGTTTGCCTCCACCGGCAACGCCGGCATCCTCTCCGCCTCGCGCTACCCGCTGGCGATGGCCCGCGACCGGTTGGTGCCGGACGGGTTTGCAAAGATCGGTCGCTTCAACACGCCCACCCGCTCGATCATCGTGACGGTAGGGCTTATGCTCGTCATCATCTTTGTGCTTTCCGAGGAGGGGGTGGCCAAGCTGGCGAGTGCATTTCAGCTCCTCATCTTTGCGCTTCTCAACTTTGCGGTCATCGTGATGCGGGAGAGTCAGATCCCGTCCTACGCGCCGGGCTACCGCTCGCCGTTCTACCCCTGGATGCAGGTGGCCGGCATTGCCATTCCCTTCTTCTTGATTTCGGAAATGGGGACGCTGGCGATCGTGTTTACGGGTGTGGTGGTGCTCTTGGGCGTGGGATGGTACTTTTACTACGCCTCCACCGTCCCCCGCGAAGGGGCCATCTTTCACCTGTTCGCCCGCCTAGGGGACTACCGGTACGACGGCCTCGACCGCGAGCTACAGGGGATTTTGGAAGAAAAGAGCATCAACCACGACACGGCATTCGACCGGCTGGTGGCCCGCTCGGACGTGATTCACCTCGACGATCCCATGCTCTACGAGGAGGTCGTGGAGGAGGTAGCCTCGCGCCTTTCGAAGGAATACAATATTTCTACGGAGACGCTGACGCACGGCTTTCTGGAGGGCGCGCCCTACAGTGCCGTCTCGGTCACGCACGGTGCAGCCCTGCCGTACTGTCGGCTCGACGGCATCGATGAGCCGAAGATGGTGATGGTGCATTGCCAGTCGGGCATCTGCGTCGATCTCGAGGACGACATTGAGGAGATCGATCTGTCCGAGCCGGTCTACGCGTTCTTCTTCCTGGTCAGCCCGACGGACGACGAGGGCGAGCACCTGCGCACGCTGGCGACCCTGGCCAACCGGGTCGACGAGGAGCAATTCCTGGTCGAGTGGCGCGCGGCGACCGACGAGCAGGAGGTGAAGGAGAGCCTGCTGCACCATGAGCGCTACCTTACCTTGCATTTGCTCTCCGGGACCAATACGGAAGAGTTCATTGGCCGACCGGTTTCAGAGTTGAACCTGCCGGCCGGCGTGCTGGTGGCGCTCGTGCGCCGGAACGAACAGATCCTCGTCCCGTCGGGCTCTACGACCTTGGAGGAGGGCGACCGGGTGACCATCATTGGCAACCCGGCGGGCATTGAGCGAATTTACGAGTTGTACCGGCAGGGGGAGCGGGAGGGCGTCGTGGAGTAGTGCCCTGGAGGCCAGGGCTCCGGCGAGTTCGGGCGCACGAGGCGACTGTGACGGGACCCCCCGAGGAGGATTCGTTCGACGACTTGCTGTACATCCATCTCAGTGTAGGAAATGGTACGCGCAGCGCTTCCCTACGCGGTTCTCGCAGGCGTCATGGCATTTGCCTGGGCGGCGGGTCCACAGGCCACGCACGCCCAAATTGCCGCCGACCGGCCCGGCTTCGGGGACGGGGCAGCGGTCGTGCAGCCCGGCACGGTGCAGCTCGGGCTGGGGTACGCCCTGGACCGGGAGACCGGCCGCGCACCGGGCGAAAGTGTGCACGAGTTTGGACAGGTGCTTCTCCGCACCGGTCTCACCCGCACGGTGGAGGTGCGGGGCGGCGTTGGCTCGTTTAAGGCGACGGGGGACGGCAGCGGCTACGAGGGGGCGTCCGTCGGGACCAAGGTTCGGCTCCTGCGCACCATGAGTGCGATGTTGAGCGGTGTGGCTACCACCACCCTCCCGGTGGGAACCGGCGAGTTTGCGCCGAACGATCGACGGGCGCGACAGGAGGTGAAGTTGGCATTTGACGGAATGCTGGGCGAGCGGCTGGCGTTCTCGGCCAATAGTGGGGTGAGCTTTGCCTATGACGACGGCGTCCGGAACGACCGCGACACGGAGGGGCTCTTTATCCCCACCCTGGCGGTCGGGCTTTCGGAAACCACGGGGGCGTACGTGGGCTACGCCGGCTTCTACGGAAAGCGGGACAACCGAAGTTGGGTAGAAGGAGGCATCACATTTCTCCCCAACCCCGACACACAGTTTGACGTAAACACCGGCCTACGGGTCGACGGTAACGTCGGCACGGGCTTCTTCGTGGGCCTGGGCCTGGCCACCCGATTCTAAGCGCACGCCGTTTCCTGTCTGTTTGGAGAAGTTGACTCTGCATGAACATTGACGCACACACGCGGGTGGTGACGCTATTGGGCCATCCGGTCGAGCACTCGCGCTCCCCCCGCATCCACAATACGGCCTTCGAGGCCCAGGGTGTGAACGCCGTCTACGTGGCAACGCCCGTACGTCCGACGGACCTGGGGGCCGCGGTGGACGGGCTGCGGGCGCTCCAGTTCTGGGGCGCCAACGTGACGACGCCGCACAAGGAAACCGTGCGCTCGTTTGTCGACACCGTCAGCGAACGGGCCGAAGCCGTGGGGGCCGTCAACACGATCGTGCGGGAAGAGTGCGGGGAGGGGGACGCCCGGCTCCGGGGCGACAATACAGACGTGGAGGGGTTCCTGGCGCCGCTGGAGGAGGCCGACCTGGCCCTCGCCGGCGCGCCGATGCTCGTGTTTGGGGCGGGCGGCGCGGCGCGGGCCGTGGCGTACGGACTGCTCGATCGCTACGCTCCCGAGCGTCTCACCCTCGTGGCCCGCCGGCCCGCGCAGGCTGAGCAACTGGCTACGGACCTGTCCGGCTCCGATACCGAGGACGCCCTTCGCGTGACGACATTCGACGAGGCCGCCCCCGCGGTCCGACGCAGCCGCCTCCTCGTGAACGCCACGCCGCTCGGCATGACGCCGGAGACGGAGGGCGCCCCGTGGTCCGATCCCGACGACTTTGGGCCCGAGCAGGTGGCGTACGACCTCGTCTACAATCCCGAGGAAACGCGCTTTCTGCGGGAGGCCGAAGCGCAGGGGGCCACGACCATTGGAGGCCTTGCCATGCTGGTGGAGCAGGCGGCCGCCGCCTACACGCAATGGACCGACCGCTCCATGCCACGAGAGGTTGTGTACGAAGCGCTCCGCGACGGGGAGTGACCGTTGAGTGCCGACGGGCTATGCCGGCGACGGGGTCGGGTCCGTCGTGCCGAGCGACAGCGTGGCGTCGGCCAGGGGGGCAAGGGCGTCGGTGAGGTGACTGGCCACCACGGCCAGCCCGCCGTCGGCAATGAAGTCTTCGATCAGATCCACGGTGGCCTCCGTCGTGGCCGTGTCGAGGCTGCGGAGTGGTTCGTCCATCAGCAGCACGTCAGGCTCAGCAATCAGCGCCGCGGCGATCTGCGCCTTCTGCGTCATGCCGCTGGAGTAGGTGCCGATGCGGTTGTCTCGACGCTCGTCGAGATCGAGGCGGTCGAGCAGGGTGGCGATGCGATTCGGGGCGCCCTCGTCCCATCCGCCCCGGCTCCGCAGGATCCACTCCATCACCTCCGGGGCCGTCAGATGCTCCGGCAGACCCGCTCCCGCGTGCACGACCCCCACGTGGGCGAGGTAGCGGTGCGGATGGGCGTGGATGTCGAGGTCGCCGTACTGCACCGTGCCGGTGGTGGGATAGGCCAGCACCGAGAGGAGGCGCAGGAGCGTCGTTTTGCCAGCCCCGTTGGGGCCCACGAGCACGGTGAGTGTGCCGGGGGCGAAGCGGTGCGATAGGCCGTCGAGCACGGGCGGGCCGTCGCCGTACCGCTTTGTCACGTCGGAGAGTACGAGGGGAGAGGCCATGGTTACTCGAGAAATCGAAGAACGAAAAACAGGCGGCGGCACTGGTGGCAGGCGGGTCGGTTCCCCTACGCGGGCGCCCGGCGGGCCCGCCCTTCGTGCGTGAGCGTGACTGCGGCGGCGGTAACGAAGGAGAGGGCGAGGTGGACGCCCGCCCACGTTACAACCCATGCGGCGCCGTACGTGTCGTCGAAGAGGGCCACCAGGGCCAGGCTCCCCGCGTGGGCGGCGAGCCAGCGCAGGTTTACAAACGTGCGCGTTCCGATCCAGTCGCCTACGGACTGCAGGGTGCGTTGGAAGGGAAGCGGGGCCGCTGAGGCCGTCGTGAGGAGACCACAGACGGTGGGTTGGGCGATGAGGAGCACCGCCAGATAGCCCCCGACGAGCGCGGAGGGGGCACCGCGGAGGCACAGCAGCCAGAGGCCTGCGTGGGCCAGCGCCACGAGGCGTCCCAGCGGCAGCCGCCGATCGAGCTGACGGAGGCTTCCCCAGACTGCCGGGCGCCACCGGGAGGGGACCCAGTAGAGGGCATCGAACGGCACCGGTTCCCGATCCGCGGCCGTGACGCCTCCGCCCATCACCTCCTCGTAGAAGGCGGTCGTCTGGTAAAAGTGCCGGTCGAACTCGGATCGGTGGCGCCGGAGCCGCAGGACAGCCCATCCCAGAAGGACGAGGCCGGCCCCCCAGGCCACGATGGGGAGGCCGGCCTGTGCGCCCGCCGCGCTCACCAATACGGCGGTGAGGGCGACCGAAAAGCAGCGCGTCGTGGCGAAAAGGGCAGGCACCAGACCGCGGGGCAGGCTCACGCCCTGTCCCTGCTCCTCGACGGCCCGGGCGTACCACTGGCCCGCTTGGCCCTCCTGCCACGCCTGCGAGCGGGGCCCGAGGGTTGCAAAGTGCACGAAACTGTCGGTCGCCGCGCCCAGGAGGAGGAGAAGCGCCTGTCCCAGGGCGGCGGACTTGGCGGCCAGGTGCTGGAGCGGCGCCGCCGGATCAACGAACGCCAGGAGGACGGCCGGGACGGCCCCCAGGGCCACGAGCGGGCCCATTCGGCCGAGCTGGTAGCGCAGCAGGCGCCGGGGCGCCCAGTTGAGGCGCTGCAGCAGTCTCGTGTTGGGGTCGGGCAGCAACACGTTGGGCGGCGCAATGGCAAAGATTCCCGCCGCGGCCAGGGCCCACAGGCGCAATCCCGAAGCGCGCGTGTCCACGTCCGCCTCCAGGCCCAGCAGGACGGCCGCGGCGCACAGGAGCACCAGCAGGCCGCCGTAGGCGACGCGCTGCGGCCCAGAGGACGGACGAAGTTGAGGAAGCCCCCACATGTTGTCGTGCACGGGCAAAGAAGCACAGGAAACGGGGATGGAACAGGATCAACATAGACGGTCGTCCGAGTGATGTTCGCGACAGCCCGGGAAAGATCGAGCCAATCCAGGAGCAGGCGCCGGGCCGTGAACGCGCTCCAAACGACCGGGCGCGTGCGGCGTTGGAAACCCGACTCTTCCCGGCGCATGTACACGCCGATCGTCCCTCTGTCCACAGGCCGCCTGCATTATGTCCAGCCGCCTTGCCGATCCGCTCTACCACCGCCTTCGACGCGCCTTCCCGCCCGGCGCCTCGTACGCACGAAGCGACTGGGACGACGAGGCCATGCCGGCCGTTGTGCAGCAGTTTCTGGAGCACCGTCTCCGCCAGCACAGCCGCCGCGAGGTGCGTCGCCTGCGCCGCGCCCGCACCGACTGGGTCGACTACGACCATCCGGAGATGGAGGCGGCCGTCCGAACCTTCTTTGATGCCGTGGCCACCCACACGCGCGTTCCCGCCAACGAATGGGACGACACGCTGCGCCACGCCGTCGACTACGTGACCGCCTACCTGGTGCGGCCCGTGCCGGTGCTGGTCGAGTTCGTGTTCGGCGACCAGGAGGGACCCGTGGCGCTCGATGCTGTGCGGCAGCGGATGCAGTTCTTCCGGCCCTATGCCTACCTCCGTGAGGCCGTGCGCGCCTACGCCCAGAAACGGGACGCGGAGGCGATCGACCGCGACACCTTCGCGTCCGTGCTGCGGCGGGTCGACAAGGGCATTGCGACCGACTTCGACGCCGACCGCTGGCTTCAGCTCCTGCGCCCGTTGTTCGAGGCCGGAACGCACGCGTTTGGGCAGGAGCGGCTGCCCGTTCCGCTGCTTCGCACCTTCTTCCAGGAAAAGGGGCAAGATCGACTGGCCCAGCGCCTGGCGGAGCACGCTGAAGGAGGTCCCGACGAGATTACGCCGGAGGCCCTCGCCGACCTAATTTCGACGAGTGACCGGGCCGCCCCGTCCGAGGTGACGACAGGCCCCGATGCCTCCGCACCGGCGTCTCCCTCCTCCGACCCGTTCGGCGATCCGCCGCGGGCGCCGGACGAGGCCGCGCCGCCCGACGTGTGGGGCGTGTCCCGCCCGGCGCAGAGTGAGGAGGAGACGGCCCCGGCTCCCGACGAGGCCTCCGACCGCGACGAGCCCCTTTGGAAACAGTTTCAGCGCGGACAGAACGGCACCTCGCGCGCCGACACGGCGGAGGACAACCAGGACCGCAGCACGCCCCGCTGGGCCCGATTTCGGCAGGAGCGGAGTCGACGGGCGGATCAGATCGCCAACGCGTCCGAGCGCTCCGCGTCGTCGTCCCCTCGGTCGACGAACGAGCCGAACCCCACCGGGCCCGGCGCCGCCTCGTCCGAAGAACCGTCTCCGAGGCCCCAGTCCGAGGAATCGTCCCCTCCCGATGCCCTTTCCACGTCGTCCTCTGCACCGGCCTCCGCAGACGGCGAGCTTGCGGCCGTCGAGCGCGAGGTTTTGGGCGTGGAGCACCCGTCGCACCGCGAGCGGTACGTGGAGGAGCTCTTTGGCGGCGACCTGTCGGCGTACCGTCAGGTGCTCCGCCGCCTGCGCACGGCCGACAGCTGGAGCGAGGCGTCCGACATCATTGCGAGCGACATCTTCCGGGCGCACAAGGTCAACATTTACAGCGACGCCGCGGTGCACTTTACGAATACCGTGGAGGCGCGCTTTAAGGAAGGAGCCTGAGCGACGAGGGGGCGCGCTCTCATGCCCCGGCAGTCTACTCGTCGGTCCAAAAAGGCGTAGTGGAATGCGGGCCGCGTCCATTTTGCAAAGGCCTGCTGCCGTCTTTCTACAGGTCCGGCGGGATTCAGAATCTGCTCCCGTCCGGCGGCAGACGGCGAAGCGAAGGAAAAAAGATTCGGACCCGCAAGGATACATCCTCGAACACGGTCGTTTACCTCCCGACGTTTTTCTCGCAACTCGACGTTCTGTTTGCCATGTCCGAAGGCACGACGCGACGCACGTTTCTGAAGCAGACCGGCACCCTTGCAGCGGTGTCGTCGATTGGCTTTCCCTCCGTTCTCCTTCCAGACCGGGAGGATCCGCTCGGCGTGGCCCTCTGCGGCTTGGGCAGCTACGCCTCCGACCAGCTGGCGCCCGGCCTCCAGCGCACCGAGCACTGCGAGCTGCGCGGCATCGTCACCGGCTCGCCCGAGAAAATTCCGGAGTGGCAGGAGAAATACGACATCCCGGACGCCAACGTCTACAGCTACGAGACGCTGCCGGACATCGCGAATAACGACGACCTCGACGTTGTCTACATCGTGACGCCGCCCGGCGTGCACGCCCGCGATGCCATCGCGGCTGCGAAGGCGGGCAAGCACGTCTGGTGCGAAAAGCCGATGGCGATGGACGAAGAAGAGTGCCAGGCCATGATCGACGCCGCGGACAAGAACGGCGTGCAGTTGACCGTCGGCTACCGGCTGCAGCACGAGCCCAACAACCGCGCCGTGATGCGCTACGCCGAGGAGGAGCCCTACGGGGCCGTGCAGAAGGTGGAGACTGGCGCGGGCTACGACGGTGGCCACTCCGACCCGGACGACTGGCGGCGCGATGCGGAGCTGGGCGGGGGCGCCCTCTACGACATGGGCGTCTACCCAATCAACGCGGCCCGGTACGCCGTCGGCCGGGAGCCGGTCGCCGTGCGGGGCCGGACGTGGTCGGAGCGCGAGGAGATGTACAGCGAGGTACCCGAGTTTGCGGAGTTCACGCTGGAGTTTCCGGACGGCGTGGTCGCGGAGGGCGAAACCAGCTTCGGCAAGTCCACCAACTACCTCGACGTGACGTACGCCGACGGGGAGTGCCGTCTGGAGCCCTTCCAGTCCTACTCCGGCGTGCAGGGCGAAACGAGCGACGGCACGAAGCTGGAGCCCAGTGGGCGCGACCAGCAGGCCCGCCAGATGGACAACGACGCCCGTGCCATCAAGAACGACGAGACGCCCATTGCGCCCGGCAGGGACGGCCTGGCCGACATCCGCATCGTGCGCGCCATCATGGAGTCCAGCGAACAGGACGGGGCCCGCATCGAGCTTTAGTCGGGGCACCCGAGAACGCAGGATCGTGGAAAATCAGGACGGACGTCGAATGATTGCACGCGTCTGGCACGGATGGACGGCACCTGCGGATGCGGACGCCTACGAGCGGCTGCTCCGCGAGGAGGTGCTGCCCGACATGGCCGGGCAGGCCGGTGACGGGTTCCGTGGCGCCGAGGTCCTGCGACGGGCGGACGGAGAGGAGGTGGCCTTCATCACGATTCTCCGCTTTGTGTCGATGGACGCCGTGCGGCGGGTGGTGGGCGACGACGTACGGGCGGCCCACGTGCCGGCGGACGCCCGCGCGCTGCTCACGCGGTACGACGAAACGGTGACCCACTACGACGTGGCCCTGGACGTGGGGGGCGACCGCATCGTCCCTGTGGATTGACCCTTTCCCCGCCGGTCCCGACCTTGGGGCGTTGTCGCGTTCATTCTACTCAATCGCCCCCGCCTCCGTGTTTTCGTCCCCGCTCGTGACCGAGCCGATGGCCCTGGCGGCCCTCCTCACCGCGGTTCTCGGCGTCGTCTTCTGGCTCGACTCGTTCGATCAGCTGGACCCGGTGTTCAAGTACCTGCCGCCGGTCATCTGGGCCTATTTCGTGCCCATGCTGTTCACCACGATCGGCATCACCCCGGCCGAGAGCGGCGTCTACGACTGGATGTCGACCTACCTGCTGCCGTTCTCGCTCTTTCTGCTCATGATTACGGTCGACCTGAACGCCATCCTGCGCCTCGGGCCGATGGCGCTCTTCATGATGTGCGCGGGGACGCTCGGCATCGTCGTGGGCGGGCCCGTCGTGTTTGCCCTGTTCGGCCCCTTTTTCGAGGACCCGGTGGCGTGGAAAGGATTCGCCGCCCTCTCGGGCAGCTGGATCGGGGGCACGGCCAACATGATGGCGATGAAGCAGAGCGTGGGCACGCCCGACAGCACCCTCGGGCCGCTTCTGGTGGTGGACGTGGTGGCGGGCTACGGCTGGATGGGCGTCCTCATCTTCCTGAGTGCCTACCAGGCCCGCTTCGACGACTGGATGGACGCCGACACCTCGGCGATGGATCGGCTCAACAAACAGATGGAGGAGGCGGAAGACACCCGCCGCCCCGTCACGCTGCGCGACCTGGCCGTGATGGTGGGCATTGCGCTGGGGGCCACCGTGGCCGCGGATGCCGTGGCGGGCGGCCTCCCCGAGCTGGGCGATCCCACCATCATCACGGCGGGCACGTGGGCGATCCTCCTGGTCGTGACGGCGGGGCTGCTCCTGTCCTTCACGCCGCTTCAGGAGATGGAGAACGCCGGGGCGTCGCGGGTCGGCTACTTTGCGCTGTACCTGCTGCTCACCTCCATCGGGGCGAAGGCCGACCTCGCCGCGGTGCTCGACGTGCCGCTCTACCTGCTGGCCGGCGTCGTGTGGATTCTGATCCACGTCGCGTTCCTCCTGGCGGCGGCGCGGATGGTGAAGGCGCCCCTCTTCTTCGTCGCCACGGGCAGCATGGCGAACATAGGCGGAGCTGCCAGCGCCCCCATTGTGGCGGGCGTGTATCTGCCGGCCATGGCGCCGGTGGGCCTGCTGATGGGCGTCGCGGGCTACATCCTGGGCATCTACGCCGCGCTGGGCTGCAGCTGGCTCATCGGCCTCGTCGCCGTGGGCCTCTGATGAGGCTCCCGCAAGGGGACGGAATAGAGAGAAGCCCAACGTCGCATCGGACGCCGGGCTTCGAGAGAAGTGATCTTGATTCGGAGGTGCGTCCGATAAGATATGAGGGGGGCAGGGGGGCGCCAGAGAGGTCTGGAGAAGCCTAGGTGCGCCTGGGGACCGTACGGACGGTCGCGTTTGGAAAACGGAGCGCTCCCGTACGGCTCACGAGTGGAACAGCGAGGGCTGGCCGTTCGGAAGGCGCCGGAACGCGTCGGAAGTGAGCGACGGCCCGCCCCGCTCCAGGTCGGCCTTGCGTCGGGCCGACCGAAAGAGCTGGCGCAGGACCCGGGCCCATTCGCCCTGTCCCCGCATTCGGTCTCCAAAGTCGGGGGCGTTGAGGGTACCGCCGCGGAGGGCGCGCAGGCGGTTCAGGATCCGGGCTTTGCGGTCGGGGAAATGATCCTCCACCCAGTCCACAAAGACATCCTCGACCGGCCCTGGCAAGCGGAGGATCGTGTAGCCCGCCCATTGGGCGCCCCGCTCGGCGGCCGCCGACAGGATGGCGGGAATCTGCTCGTCGGTGAGACCGGGAATGAGAGGGGCCACGAGAATGCCGACGGGAACCCCTGCTTCGGCCAGCGCCTCGATGGTTTGGAGGCGGAGGAACGGGCGGGCCGCACGCGGCTCCAGTTTTCCCGCAAGGGCATCGTCCACGCTCGTCATGGACATCGTGACGCCAACGAGGCCGCGCTCCGCCATGGGGCCGAGCACGTCGAGGTCGCGCCGGATCAGCCCGGATTTGGTGATGATGGAGACCGGATTGCGGTGGCGGCGAAAGACCTGGAGGCACCCGCGTGTGATTTCCAGTTCCCGCTCGACCGGCTGGTACGGATCCGTATTGCCGGACAGGGCCACGGCCTGTGGCGTCCAACTGCGGTTCTGGAGCCGTTCCGCGAGCAGGCGCGGGGCGTCCTCCTTCACGAAAATGGTTGTCTCAAAATCGAGCCCGGCCGACAGTCCCCAGTACTCGTGCGACGGGCGGGCGTAGCAATACGGGCAGCCGTGCTCGCACCCCTTGTAGGGGTTCAGGGAATACGTGAAGGGGACGTCGGGGCTCTCGTTTTTGCTAAGAATGGAGGCCGACGGGTCGCGCAGGTAGGTCGTTTCCACGGAGCGCCGCTCGTCTGCATCCAGGGCTCCGGGATCCACGTCGACGTGCAGACGCTCGAAGTCATTTGGGGGATTGTGGCGGGCGCCGCGTCCGGTCCGGCGAGGGAGGGCGTCGCTC
>JBKHEM010000030.1:0-22778 GCA_046540815.1 Salinivenus sp. | reverse complement strand
TTTGAACTCCTGTTTTATCGCCTGACACGTCCGGAGTCGCTACGCGATTACTACGAACGCCAGGTCTTCCTGGACCCACGGGCCGTGCCCTCAGACTTGGTCGACTACGCCCACATCACCGCTCACGCGCAGGGGGCCCACCGCGCCCCCCGACGGTTTGTTGACGGCTCTCTCTTTCTTGACGACGTGGCCGACGCGGTTTATGCCCGGCTTTACCGTCCGACGCTCCTCCTCACCCCGAAGCAGCCCGGCCCAACGGTGCAGCAGTTCGACCTGTTGCCCCGCGTCCTCAGTCGGGGTGCAGACACACTTCAGCACGTGGCCCTGCCCGGCGGCCTGATGCCCCATTGGGAAGCCCCCGCCCCCTGCCTTGACGCGCTCGACGCATTTGTAAATGCATAGGCCGGTCGCGCGCCCCTACAGCAGGTGCTGGGTACGACCGCCGTCCACCGGAAAGGCCGTGCCCGTCACGTATCCAGCGCGCCGGCTCGCCAGAAAGGCCACCGCGGCGGCAAACTCCTCCGGCTCGCCGATGCGAGGCAGGGCGTTCTGATCGGCCCAGTCCGCTTCCACCTCCGCGTACGACTGCCCCGTCTCCTCCTGAATCTGGTCGGCCAGGTCCTCCAGGCGGTCGGTCCGGGTATAGCCGGGGAGCACAGTATTCACGGTAATGCCGGCCTCGCCAACGTCCGCGGCCAGGCTCTTGGCGTAGCCCTGCACGCCAGCGCGAGCCGTGTTGGAGAGCGCAAGCGTGGGAATGGGCTGCTTGGCCGACACGCTGGTCACCATGACGATGCGCGCGTGGTTGTCGGTGGCCGCCGCGGTGCGAAGGTGGGGAAGGGCCGCCTCACAGAGCGCAACCGTACTCATCAGGTTCAACTCCAGGGCCTCCCGGTAGTCGGTGCGCGACATTTCCGTGGCCGTCCCCGAGGGCGGCCCGCCGGCGTTCGTCACGAGCACATGCAGGCCTCCAAAGGTGTCGACTGTTTCGTCGATCGCGGACTCAACCGCCGCGTCGTCTGTCACGTCACAAACAAGCGGCAGCACTCGCTCCTCGGGCACACCAGCGGCCGCACGGATCTCCCGAGCGGCTTTGGTGATCCGGTCCTGATCGCGTGAGCACATGGCAACCCGGGCCCCCTCCTGTACCAACTCGCGGGCAGCAGCCCGTCCGAGGCCTTTGCTTGCGCCGGCCACAAAGGCCACACGATCCATCAGTCCAAGGTCCATAGTAGATCACAGTTGATGAGTTCGTAGAAACGAATGAGGGCCTGCGCCTCACGGCCCTTACGTCGATGTAAGAAAGTCGGTCACCATTTCGGCGAGGGTGTCGGAGGCATCCACATGCACCCAGTGGCCCGCCCCGTCGATGGTTTCGATGCGGGCATTCGGAAACAGGGAGCGGATGTCGGGCTCGTCATCCGCACGTACATAATCAGACTCGCCCCCTCGGACAAACAGGGCCGGCCCCTCATACGCCTGCCCGTTCGGCTGCACGGGCGCCAGAATGTCGTCGTAGTGCGCCCGGATGGCCTCCAAGTTCATCTGCCACGTGTACTGCGTGCCGTCATAGTGGAGGTTTTTCAGGAGAAACTGCCGAATGGGCCAGGACGGCACATCCGTCGCCAGTTCCTGGTCAATGGCGTCTCGGTCGTCGTACTCGGTTGGATCGATGCGGGCGAGGGCCGCGAGGAGTTCGTCGTGCTGAGGCGGATAGCCCCCTGGGGCGATATCGACCACGATGAGCTGATCAACCCGTTCGGGGTAGCGAAGGGCCATTTGCATAGCGGTCTTTCCCCCCATCGAGTGTCCAAGGAGGGCTGCGGAGCCGAGGTCGTGCCGCGTAAGAAACGAGCGGATGTCGGCCGCCATGGTTGGATAGTCAATCCGATCTCGGTGGGGGGAGCGCCCGTGATTGCGCTGGTCGACGGCATAGACGGTGGCCACATCCTGGAACGCCGTGCGGCACAGGGTGTGCCAATTGCCGTGGGCGCCTAGAAGTCCGTGAAGAACGACCAGAGGAGGACCGTCCGTCCCGTATTTTTTGTAGTGTAGCTTCATGTGAATGTCTGGCCCGATGGAGACCGTTGGCACGGTGAATTTGGTTCCAGAATCAGCAACTGTCTCACGTTCGTCGTCGCCGGAAGGTCTAAAGACCCGACGAACTTGTCTGCTCCCTTATTCGGCATCTGATTCGCACCTTTCGTTTTCTTCCCTGTTCTCCATGGAGTCCCCCCGCGAACGTAGCCGAACGGGCCCCCTGTCTTTGGCGTTCTTCCTTTCCATCTGCCTTCTAAGCGCCAGCCTCGGATCTGCGGCGGCCCACGCATTTCCCTCCTCCCCGTCTCCCTGGAACGACGACTCCCTCGGCGCGTCCGATGCCCGCTCTGCCCTTCCCGCCTCGTGGAACCAGGTGGGCGTCTGGGTGGGGGGCACCTCTCTGAATGGTCGCCTCATCGGAAAGGTCTCACAGAGCACCCTTGGCGTGCTGGGGGTGCGCTACCATCGGCGGCTGGCCCCCTCCCCCGACGCTCGGCGTGACCGGGGCCTGACCTACACCTACACAATTGACGCCCTTCCGGTGGTCGGACTCACCATCCCGGACGGCACGATCCCGAAGACCTCATTTGATGGCCGCACCACGTTCACCGAGGGCGTCACAACCTACGGCGTGGGCCTCAGCCCCATCGGCCTTCGGCTCAACTACCGCACCGGCACTCGCGTTGAGCCGTACGTGGCCGGGAGCACCGGGGCCGTCTACTTCTTTGATTCCCTCCCCGACAGTCGCGGCAAACGAATGAACTTCATGGTTGACGCCGGTGTGGGCTTCGAGATCGGACTTACTTCTCACACGTCGCTCTCAATGGGCTACCGGTACCACCATCTGTCCAACGGCTTTCGGGGAAACATCAATCCGGGCATCGACTCCCACCTCTTTCACGCCGGCCTCACTGTTGTCCCGTAACGCAGCCCCCCTTCGCTTATGATTCCCTTCCTTCCCTGCACGACGCCGTCCCGCCACTGGGCCCTGGCTGTCGTTGGACTCCTGCTCCTTGGGCTTTCCCCCGCCCTGGGCCAGTCCGACACGAGCGCTTCGTCCCCGCTCCAGGCCAGCGACCTGCTCAAGGTGCGAACAATTGAGGACGTTGTGATCTCGCCCAATGGGCGCAGCGCGGCCTACACCGTGCGCCGGGCAGCGCCCGACGGGCATTCGACCCGGACCCAACTGTTCGTGGCACCGCTGTCCGGGCGGAACGGTCCCCGCCAGCTCACCCGTGCTCCGGAGGGAGCCACAGACCCGACCTGGGACCCCGACGGCAACCGCATTGCCTTCGTCCGGCCTGTAGATGGCACGCCCCAGCTCTTCGTCCTGTCGCTTAGCGGAGGGGAACCGTATCAGCTCACCGATGCGCCGTACGGGGCCACTCAGCCGCAGTGGGGCCCCCAGGGCGACCGCATTCTCTTTAAAAGTGAGGTCCCGGAACCCGCCCTCCAGCGCCGAAGCGGACGCGCCCCAACCGATCCTCGCCCCGGCCGCAGCCCAGAAGACACGACGCGATCTGTGCCCGCGGACACCCTTCTCGTCCTTCGGCACGAACAAACGCTCGACCCCGTGGACACCCTGGCAGTTGAGGCGGAGGGCCTAACGGTTCCCGGCGATTCAGCACGTCCCCTCCGAGCCCCCGGCGGCCCGGAGCGGCTGCGCTCCCTCCGCTCCGACAGCCTGCGCACGCTCTCCTCCGACAGCCTGCGCTCCGTACTGGAGGCCCTGCGCCTCCGCCCCGACACAACGCGGGTCCCCATTCGGGAGGACACCGCGGCCGCGCCGGATGGGGACCTGCTCCAGCGCCGTCGATGGCTCGACCAGTCTCGTCCCGAATCCCCGTCCGTCTACGCCGGAAGGGCCTTCGCGGAAGGATCCGGCCCCGCCTACGACCACTACTTCGTCGTCGACGCCCCGGAGGCCGGGAACCGTGGCACGCCCCCCCTCGCCTCCGCCCAGCCCGTCACCGGAGGGTATCGCTCGTTCGGGGATGCGGCGTGGCTGTCGAACGGGTCCCAGATTGTGGTCAGTGGCCCGGCGCCCGCCGACGAACGGGACTCAGACGCGCACAACCTATACGTCGCCGACCTGGACCGCCCCCGCCTCCAGCGTCTGCTGAAGATCAACGGGCAGTCCCTTCACGCTCCCCGCCCCACCAGCGACGGAACGACCATCGCGTTCCAGGCCCGATCCACCGACGCCCCCTCCTACGCGCAGACTGAAATAGGCCTCTTCGCCCTCGACGGCCGCTCCGACCCCCGGTTCATCACGGAGGACTTTGATCGCGACGTCCAAAGCCTGCGGTGGTCCCCCGATGGCTGGTACCTGTACACAATCGCCCGCTCCGGCACCGGGCGTCCACTGTACCGCTTCTCCCCCTTCGCCTCCCCGGACACGTCGGGAGCCGAGGGTGAACAATCCGGACGGCCCTCGCTCGATACCGACCGCTCGGCGTCCCGCGATACCTTTACGCTCGACACCTCCATGGTCCGTACGGTCTCCCATGAGCAGATGACCGATACAACGCGCTGGGTCCGCGCCCACGACGCAACGGATGCCGTCGCTGTGTACGCCGCCGCGGATGCGGAGTCCCCCTCGGAGCTGTACACAAACACGGTCAACTTTAACAACGAGCGCCGCCTGAGCACCCACAACGAGTGGCTGGAGGAGCGCGAGCTGGCCTCCACCACCTCGCTCTCGGTTCCGCACGATAGCGTTTCCGTGCCGGGCCGCCTCACCCGCCCCGCCTCAGCCACGGGCTCGGACCGCGCGCCCCTCGTCGCGATTCCCCGCGGGGGCCCCAGCGCCCTTGCGCGTCCCGCCCCGGCCCACGCCTGGTTCGAGCGCCAGTACCTTGCGGCCCAGGGCCTCGCGGTGGTGGAGGCCTGGCCGCGCGGGTCTACCGGCGAAGGACAGGCGTACCGCCGTGCAAACGAACGAGATTGGGGTCCCGGCCCCTTTTCCGACCTGCAGGCCGTGGCCGACACCGCCTCGAATCGGTCCTGGGTTGAGGGCCGCGCACGGGCCCTGGCCGGCCATGGATACGGCGCCACCCTCGCGGTTTGGGGCCTCGGGCATCACGACACGTATCGAGCCGCCGTCGCCCACGATGGCGTCTACACCCTTCCCTCCCTCCTGAACCATCGCGCAACGGCCCCCCTGCTTCCCGACCAGTTTGGCGGCGGACCGTGGGACGGCCCGTCGCCCGCCGCCCTGGCCCGCGACTCGGTGCTGTCTGACACTGCATCCGTTCCGGCCGACACGACCCTCTCGCCGCGCACGGCCCTCCATCGCAGCGCCCCGCTGTCTCGCGTAGAGGAGATCCGAACACCGCTGCTTCTGACGCATGGAGCGGGCGCCGCCCCTGTATCCAGTGCGTCGGCCGAGGCGGCCTACAGTCGGCTGCGAGCCCTGGACCGTCCTGTGGAGTATGCGCGGTACTCCGGTGGCGGAACGCCCCTCCAGCAGCGCGATCGACTGGTCCGCCTTCACGACTTCCTGGCTCGCTTCCTCCCGGATCCGTCCGCCCCCGCGGACACGACGGAGGAGTAGTCTTTACGATTCGGAGGCAGAAGACACAGACGGCTCCTCCTCCGTGAGCACAGGCGGAACGGGGACATCTAGCGCCATCGCCACGGCCCGGAGCAGATCGGCTTCTCCCGCTGTCACTGTGTCGTCGGCCCGCACGCACCGCGAGCACGCCTGCAGGATGTCCTTTTTCAAAGACGGGGCGGTTTGGGCCAGACGGTCGAGAGCCGCATCCAGCGCCTCGGGCGCCACCGGCTCGACCCGAATCGGACGCGACCGGTCGTAGCCCTCCAGCCCGTCCACGGCAGCAGCGACGGCCTCGCGGGCGGCCTCCTCCGTCTGATGCCCCACCCGCGCCAGCACCGACAGCAGTGCCTCTACCGCCTCCACCACGTCCCGCAGCCGTCGGTGGCGCACCCGCCGCTCGGACGGGGCGGCCGCGTGGTCAAGCCGGTGGCGCACCATCGTTTGGAGCGCATACTCGAACACCGTCACCGTGTCGTCCGCCTCGGTCAAGGCTCGCAGGGTCTCCCGGAACCGGGTGCGCTGTTCGTCCGACAGGTCGCGAAGGGCCGGGGCGGCCAGGCCGGCCAGCGGCAGCCGGTCGGCGCGGTTCACCTCCCGCACGACGGGCCAAAGGTGCTCGGTCTCCGACACCACCGGGGCGGCTTCTTGATGCCGTAGGAGGTTCCATTGCCGCTCCCGAACGTCGTCCGTCGGGGACAGCACAAGGCCGTATAGGAGCGCGACGGCCCCCAGGGGCTCGTGGGCCGCACGCCGGAGCGGGTCCGGAAGCTGCGCGCGGAGTTGCTCTGCGTAGGCGATCTGTTCGGCGTTGACGGTCCCGGCCTGCTGAGACGGATCGGACGCGGCCCCCGGCGGGGGTGTGCGCGGCGCGGGCGCCGCCCCGCCATGAAGTCCTTGAGCACCCTCCCCCAGGGAGGTCAAGGCCCCGTCAGTCGTTTCCACGTTTGGGAACGATCCGTCGAATTCCGGATCGATCCGCTGAATGCGTGCCGTCAAGGGCGGGTGGGTCGACAACCACCCACTTCCGAGAAACCGACCCTCCAGTGCATTTCCAAAGAAGAGGTGACTGCTCGCCTCCGCACCCGATGCCTCCACCTGCGCCCCCTGCACGTGACCGCCAATCTTCTTAAGCGCTCCGGCGAGTCCGTCGGGATTCCGCGTAAACTGTACGGCCGCCGCGTCCGCGAGGAACTCCCGCTGTCGAGACACCGCCGCCTTGATAAGCGTCCCACAAAAATACCCCGCAAAGCCAATCACCACCAGCGCCACACCGAACAAGAGCAAGGCAATCTTTCCCTTGTTGTCCCGGTTCCGCCCCCCGCCCGAGTAAAATGCAGTGTGGAGCACCAGGCGACCGGCAAGGCTAATCAGGAGAATGCCGTGGAGTAGTCCCATCAGCCGAAGGTTGATCCGCATGTCCTCATTGAGGACGTGGCTAAACTCGTGGGCGATGACGCCCTGGAGCTCGTCCCGGTTGAGCAGTTCCAAACAACCGCGCGTGACGCCGATCACAGCGTCGTCGGTCGTGAAGCCCGCGGCGAACGCGTTGATGCCCTGTTCTTCCAGCACGTACACCGACGGCACCGGCACGCCAGCCGCAATGGCCATTTCTTCCACCACGTTCAGCAACCGCCGCTCCGCCAGCGACTCGGGCTCCCCGGACAGTTTTTTGCCCCCTAGCGATTCCGCGACTACGTGTCCTCCCTGCCGGAGCGACAGGGTTTTGACGCCGCTTCCCACGCCCACCACCGCCACCGTTCCCAGCGCCACCACGAGGGCCAGGCCCGGCTGCACGGGGTCGACCTGCCCCCCGCTCCACGCCAAAAAGGCCACCGCCGCCCCGTAGATGCCGACAATCATGGCCACGACGGCACCCACAAACAGGGCGACGAGCAGGGCGGTATTGCGGCGCGCCTCGTCCTGCCGTTCAAAGAAATCGCGCATGGGACTTCGAATACAATCAACCCAGAGAGACCGACTCGTTCGTCGTACCCATCAAGACGTGGTACGCGTCAGGAGAAGGATACGTCGGGCGCCTGACGCTCTTCGGCGGTGTCGATCTCAAAGAGCTCTGCCTGATTGTAGTTAAAGGCGTTGGCAATCAGGTTCGTGGGAAACGACTCCCGCGCCGTGTTGTAGCGGGTGACGGCGTCGTTGAAGGACTGACGAGCGAACGAAATTTTGTTCTCCGTTGAGCGCAACTCCTCCATGAGCTGCCCCACCGACTCGTTGGCCTTCAAATCCGGATAGTCCTCGGCCACCACCATCAGGCGCCCCAGCGAGCTGCTCAGCATCGACTCGGCCGCATTCAGTTGCTCCATGGCCTCCGGATTGCCCGGTTGCGACGACGCCTTTTCGTTGGCCTGCATCGCCTGGTTCCGTGCCTGCGTCACCGCCTCGAGTGTTTCCCGCTCGTGGTCGAGGTACCCTTTGACGGTCTCCACGAGGTTCGGGATCAGATCGTAGCGCCGCTTTAGCTGCACATCGATCTGAGAGTAAGCATTCTCGTAACGGTTTTCGAGTTGCACGAGGGTGTTGTACTGGCTAATGGCGTACCCTCCCACGAGCAAAACGGGAAGGAGGAGAACGCCCAGTACGATGAGTAGAGTCCACATAACAGAGATGAGGGGCAATGGTAAATGAGCACGGGATGGCGCTCCGGGTCATGCAACGGTCCGGAGAGCGCCATAATGCGTTTCCTCAATGTACAACAGGAACGCAAACCATCAAACCCGACACACCGCTGAACCTCCCGCGCCCCATCCGTACAACGAGGCGGTTTCTTTCTCACAGGCGCCGCCCCCCCGATGTACTCTCGCCTTCGCGACGAATGGAGCCGTCTGCGCACGGCCTACAAGACGCTCGACCCGCAGACCATGTTCGTGCTCACCTTTGCGGCGGTCATGGTCATCCTGCAGTTCTCACTGGGCCGGCGGTCGTTCTTCCACGAGCACGTGGCCGAGGCCGTACCGGCCGCCTGGCAGGGCCTGGGCGCCTGGGGATGGTGGTTTGGCATGCAGGGCGTCTTCGGCTTCGTGCTTCCGGCTGCGGCGCTGGCGTTTTTCTTTTCGAACGACACGTCCGACATCGGCCTGGGCCTTGGTGAGTGGCGACTGGCCTCGGGGATCGCAGTTCTTTACCTTCCTCTTGTAATCATCGGCACGTGGGTGCTATCCGACGGGGCCGCCTTCCAGGAACAATACCCCCATCATTCTCCCGCGGCAGAGCAGTGGGGCATCTTCTTCCTCTACGAAGCCCTGTTCCTGTTTTACTGGATTGGGTGGGAGTACCTGTGGCGTGGATTTGTGCTATTCGGCACCGCACCCGCGCTGGGCCTCTACGCCATCTTTGTGCAGGCCCTGCCCTTTGCGGCCCTGCATGTCACAAAGCCGTGGCCCGAGGCGCTACTCTCCATCGTGGGCGGCATCGCACTCGGGGCGCTGGTGTGGCGCTGCCGGTCGTTCTGGATTGCCGTGCCCATCCACGCTGCGCAGATGATGCTGCTGGACTTCTGGTGCACGCTCCGGATCCGCACGGGGGCGTCGGGGTGGGGCTTGGAAGCGCTCGGAGAGGCCCTCGCCGCCCTGGGATGACAACTCGCCCGCTCCGCTAGAGAAAAAGCTCCAGCGTCCCCAGGTGCATCAAGGTTCGGACATACGGCTCCAGGGCCGCACCGTAGCTCAATCGGACGTCGAGCGAGCCCACTTCTTGCCGCACCCCAAACCCGGCACTGGGACGGACGCCCGCACGTCCCCCCACCCCCACGCGGCCCAATCCGCCCCGCAGCGTGAGGATGTCAACGGGCTGGTAGCTGGCGCCCAGCCGGGCCCGGAGCCCGTGCAGGAGCACGCTCTCGGTTCGGGAGCGCTCCTGCGGCCCCACCGTCGTGGGCACGACGCGGCCCGGCCGCTGCCGGTCGCGGCCGATGAACCGGGACTCCATCTCGCCCATCAGCCGCAGGCGTCCCTCCTGCAGCGTGTAGGTCCCTCCGACGCGGACGCGCACCGGGAAGCGATCAACCGTCCCCCGCCCGCCCACCGATGACGTATTCCACTCGTACTTCGCCAGCAGGTCCGACACGGCCAGGGCCATGTGCAGCCGGTCCGTAACGTGCGACGCTACCCCCAGATCCACCCCAATGCTGCGGGCCGGGCCCACCTCCGGCCCCACCTCGCTTTGGTAGAGCGTAAAGGCTGCCCCGACCGAGAGCCACTCCGCAAATGAGTTGCCGAACGAAAGGGAGAGCGCAAACTCGTCGGTCGACAACGTTTCCGTATGCACGCCATCCGAGTTGCGCCCGTCAATGTCCGTGACTCCGGCGTGGAGAAGGCTCAGCCCAGCGCCGGCCGTAGGCCCCAGCGGCGTCGTAAACTCGAGCGACTGGAGCTGGCGGTCGTACGCCAGCGCCGCGGCGGAGGCGGCAACGCGCTGCTCGGACGCCTCGGACAACAGGGCAGGATTGTAGTACGGGGCAACATTGGCGGAGGGATCGGCCACCTGGGTGTTGCTGAGCGCCACGCCCCGCGCATCGAACCCCATCCGTGCGAACGCGCCGGCTCCCACCTCCTGGCCGACGACGGGACCTCCGGCCCCCATCCAGGCCGCCATCAGAACGAGCAGCAGCCCCCCCACGCGCCCCCGCCAAGAGGCCGCGGGTCCTCTACGCAACACGTGCAAGTGCCTCGGCACAAAAAACGTCACGGGCTCCAGTTAATTGGTGAGGAGAATCTTGCCCTGGACGGTCTGATCGTCCAGCTCTACGCGATAGAAGTACGTGCCCGTCGGCACGCGCAGGCCCCGGTCGTCCGTGCCGTCCCAGGTCGTTTCCTGCTGACCGGCCGGCTTGCGCTCGGTCGTGGACCACACCTTGTTCATTCCAAAGTCGTAGATCGTGACCGTGACCGACCCGGCCGATTCACGTTCGTACGCGATGCGGAGGAGTTCGTCGCGGCTGGGGACGAAGGGGTTCGGGTACGCGTAGGTCTCAACGTCGGGCACCTCTTCGCTGGTTTGCTCGGGGCTGGGATTGACTGGGACCTGGGTCCGGAGGAGGGTCCATCGCGGCGGCGCCTCCTCGGCGGCGTCGGGCAGCAGACGCGACTCCTGGTCCCGGTCGAGGCGGAGGAGGCCCTCCGTGGTGCCAACCCAGAGTGCGGACGGGGTGACGGCCACCGAGCGCGCCGACAGGTCGGGGGGAAGTGTTTTCGCGTCGCCCCGTAGCGGAAAGTCCTCGATCGACCGCCAGGTCTGCCCCTGATCGCCCGATACGAATAGGCCCTGCTCCCCCGCCGCGAACACGCGCTCCTCGCGGGCGGCCAGATCAAAGATGCGCTCTCCCACCAGCGCCTTCCGGAAGGTATCGCCTCCATCGCGCGTCACTGTGACCCCGAAGCGTTGACCGTCTTGGGCCTCTGTACTGGCCCAGGTCGCCAGCCAGATCGGGTTTCGCCTTTCCGCCCGGGGTTGTTCGGCGAGGGCCACCACCGTGTTGCCCGTCAGCCGGTCGGACTCGGGTCCTGCCTCAAACCGCTGCCAGGCCCGCTCGCCATCCGCATGCACGTCCTGGGGACGCGACCGATTCACCCCAGCCCCGGTCCCGGCCCACAGCGTGCCCGTTGCATCCACCAGCGTGCTAAAGACCACGTGATTCCGCCAGCCCGTCCCATCATCCTGCGGCGGCCCGACCCGAAACCCGTACGACGAATCGGGGGTGATGGACCGCAGCGTATCCGGCGGCAGCACCACGCGCGACCAGCTCTTCCCCTGATCCACCGAGCGACGGAGGCCGCTCTGATTTCCGGCCACCCACACCGTATCTCCGTCCCGCGCCACCGCCAGGTCCTGTGGCGCACTGTTGGCCTCCTGCACAATGGCCTCCGCGGGCAACGTAGCCGCCCCGTACTCGACCGTCGTATCCTCCGGCGCATCGAGCTGATCGGGCTGGCGGGTAAACGACTCGCCCCCATCGGTAGACACCAGAAACCCCCCGGCCCCTGCCGTATTTTCCCCGGCGCTAAAGGCCAGTCCGGCCCACACCCGCGACGCGCCCCCCGGCTCGTTCTGCGCGTCAAGCGCATACACGACGTTGTCTTCCTCCGTGAGGGCTGGGGCCTGCGCGGTCAGCAGGCTGTCCTCGGGACGCGGGCGGTCCGCCGGTTCGAGGTACAGCGTGAGGAGCGGCCCGCTCCACAGCGAGTCGCCCGCGGAAGAGAGGGTCTGCACCTGGTTGCTGGCCAGTCCGTCCGTGGGCGTCAGCTGCTGGGCCTCCACGGTGTCGGGGATTCCCACCAGCAGAAGCGCAGCCAGGGCAACCGACAAACGCATCATGAGAACGATTCATCGAGTGGAAGAGGAAACAGCAGAGGCGCTATTCCGAGTCGGGAACGAACCGGAATTGTCCAACCACCTGATTGCTCGCCAGACTATCCGAATCGACCGCAAAGACGCGAAGGGAGTACACTTCGTCGCGGGTAGAGGGCACCGTCACCGCAAACTCTCGGGCGTACCGCCCCTCCTCGTCCGCCTGCAGTTCCCCAAACGCGGCCCCGGTCGGCACCGACGCGGGCTCGAACGTAAACACCACACGCTCGATGCTCCCATCCGGGTCCGAGGCTGCAGCCGACACCTGGAGGGGCACCTGCGCCATCGAGTCGGTTACCAGGTCCGGCGGCAGCTCCGCCGCATTTACGCTGTCGGGCGTGACCTCCAGATCCGACACGACGGGCGGCTCCCGGTCCGGCGGAGCCGACACTTGATCACAGCCCAGGAACAGTCCCCCCACGAGGAGAACGGTCCCGAGAAGTATCCAGCGTGGAGACGTTTGCATTTGAATCGATCCGTGCTCGTGGAAAAGCGGCCGCCCGCCGTTAAAGCACTGTGAGCGGGCGAATGCTGAAGCAGAGCAAAAAGATGGCAATGGCGAGGTAGCCGAGCACCCGCCGCCCCGGCGTCAGCCGATTTCGCTGGACCACCGGCGGATGCTCCACGCGAATGAGAAACACGATTAGGAGCGTCCAGACGAGCCAACCGGTGTACCCGTACTGCGTGAGCATCGGACCCACGAGCTGTGCGGTGGCAACGCCCAGAAGAAGACCCGCCGTGCCGGCAACAATCTGTTTGTGGCGTCGCCCCAGCGGTCGATACAGATACGCATAAAATAAAGCCGCGAGGATGGGCCAGCTCAGCCCTCCCCATCCGGCCCCCATGTCGGCCAGGGCCGGCTGCACCTCGTCCATGAACCCAATTCCCCCGGAGAGCAGAAGCAGGAAAACAAACGCCTGTGCGAGGCGGCGGTGCCAGGTGTGTCCGAAGAGGGCGTACAGTACGTGCCCGCCGTCCAGCTGTCCGACGGGAAGCAGATTCAGGGCCGTGAAGAAGAGCCCCAGCCACCCGGCGAAAAGAACGGGGTAGTGATACATTTCGTACATAGGCGGCACATTTGCAAACCACTGGGAAAGCAACCAGTAGAGCGGGGTTTGTCCCACAACCAGGATGAACGTCCCCTCCTCCGGCTCCGGGGGCGTGGCCGGGAAGGTGCCGTGCTGCCGGATGTGCTCCTTGAGCGCCTCGTGGGCCGGGAGGTCGAGAAGATACTCCGGCGGCGGCAGGGTGCTAAACCCATAAAGCAACACGCCCAGCGCCACCACGAACCCGGCCAGTGGCCCCGCCACCCCGATGTCAAACAGCGTTCGCGTGCTCGGAATCGCCTCCCGAATTCGAATCACCGCCCCGAAATTGCCGATGCCGTTGAACGGGAACGGAATGTAGTACGGGAGCGAGGTATTGACGCGGTGATAGCGAGCCGCAAAATAATGCCCAAACTCGTGCACCGTAAGAAAGCCCAGCAGCGGAATGGCGTACCGGAGCCCGTCGATCAGCCACGCTTCCGGCACCGACATGAACAGCAGCGAGATCGATTCGCCCTGCGCCTCATAATAGAGGGTTCGGTTGACCCACAGGGCCCCGGCGTATACTGTAGAGCCCAGGGTGAGCACAAACAGCAGCAGGTGCACCCACGGACGGTCGGTGGCCGGTTGCTGGCGAGACGGGGCCGGCGAGGAGGACGTTTCGGACGACTGGGAGGAACCCGGTGGTTGAGACGATGAGGTTGGATCCACGGGGGAAGGCGTTCGTGCGCAAAGGGGCCGAGCGAACTGCAGGCTATCGGAGGGCGTTGAGCCCATCCTCAATTCGATCCAGACCCGTTTTCAGCTCCTCCATCGACGAGGCGTACGACAGACGAAGTCCTTCGGGCGCCCCGAAGGCCGTGCCCGCGACAAGGGCGACGTGATGCTCCTCCAGGAGATAAAAACATAGATCGTCGCTGTTCTCGATCTGACGCCCATCCGGGCTCTGCGTGCCAAAGAACGAGGAAACTTCCGGGTAGACGTAAAACGCCCCTTCCGGCGTGGGACAGGTCACACCCTCAATTGCCTGAAGCCGTTCCACGACCACGTCGCGCCGCCGACGGAACGCGTCGACCATCTCGTCAACGGGGCCGGGGTCCATCTTGAGGGCTGCCACTCCCGCCTTTTGTGAAATGCTGGACGGGGCGGAGGTAAACTGGCCCTGAATCTTCGCCGTGGTCTCCGCGATCGGCGTCGGGGCTGCAAGGTAGCCGAGGCGCCACCCCGTCATGGCATACGCCTTCGAAAACCCATTCACCGTGATCGTCCGTTCCTTCATGCCCGGGATGGACGCAAACGCGCGATGCTCGGCGTCAAAGCGGACGTGCTCGTAAATTTCGTCGGAGACAATAAACACGTCTTCGTAGTCGCGCAGGACGTCCGCCAGGGCCTCCAATTCCGCAGAGGTGTACATCGAGCCCGTCGGATTCGAGGGAGTGCAGAGAATAAACACCCGCGTGTTCTCCGTCAGGGCCGCCTCCAGGGCCTCCGGCGTGAGTCGATACTGGTCCTCTACCCCGGTCGATACGACAACCGGCTCCGCCCCGGCAAACCGGGCCATCTCGGGGTAGCTCACCCAGTGCGGCGCTGGAATGAGCACCTCATCCCCCGCATCGCAGAGCGCGTGAATGGCGAGGGCGAGGGACTGCTTGGCCCCGTTCGAGCACACCACCTGGTCCGGCGTGTACGAGAGGTCATTGTCCCGCTCCAGCTTCTCGCAAATGGCCTCCCGCAGCTCCAACGTGCCCGGATTTTCGGTGTAGTGGGTAAACCCCTCGCGGATGGCCTGCATTCCGGCCTCCGCAATCGGCTCCGGCGTGTCAAAATCCGGTTCTCCCGCACTGAGGGTCACGACTGGGTGTCCCTGTCGTCGCATTTCGGTGGCGCGGGCCTTCATGGCAAGGGTAGCCGACGGCTGCATCGATGCCACGCGCTCGTTTAATTTGATGGATTTGGAAAAGGAAGGCATGGGTCGAGCCGTAGGCGAATGGAATGAGTAAACGAGGGATGGCCGCCCCCGGTGTGGCCCCTTACACTGCGGATTGCTTCTTTCGCTGGAGGGCGTTGACGACCGGCGGCGGGACGAACTTGGACACATCGCCGTCCCACCGGTGTGCGTCCCGGACCATCGAGGAGCTGATCAGTGCGTATTCCTCGGAGGTCATGAAGAAAACCGTTTCTAGCTCCGGGGCCAGCTTGCGATTGGCAAACGCCATCCGAAACTCCGCATCGAAGTCGCTCACTTGTCGGAGCCCCCGCACCAGCGCGGCCGCCCCAATGCTGCGGGCTCGATCAACGATGAGGCCCTCATGGACCGCCACGCTCACGCCGTCCAAATCTTCGGTGCACTGCTCAACGAGGGTCGTCCGCTCGTCCGTCGAGAAGAGCGTATCTTTTTCCAGGTTTACCCCAACGGTCACTTCCACGTGCCCAAACACCCGAAGTGCGCGCTTGAGCACGTCATGGTGGCCATACGTGAACGGATCAAACGTTCCGGGATAAAGCGCAAGCTGGCGGTCCATGGCGGCAGCGAGCAGTTCAGAACAGAGGGTAATGCACGGGCGTCGTGTGCGAACGAGGCTTCCGTTCTCACGCAGTCCCCGTCCCAGTCCGAGATGCATCAGGGCGACGGCGCGACCGAGGAGCTGCTTTCGGACGCCGCGTCGGCCTCCTCCGCATCTTCTTCCGGGGGCGGGAGCGGGGGGCGGAAGAGGCTCACAATGGTCCGGCCGTAGGGACGACTCGTAATCAAGTGCGGATGCTCGTCAAACCAGTCGTGTGAGCTGTGCTCCAGCGTGAAGACGCCGTCGCGCTGGAGGAGCGGAAGGGCAAGGTCCGGCAGGTCGCGCAAGGACTCAAGCTTGTAAGGCGGATCCGCCATGATCAGGTCGAGGTCCGGCCCGTTGTGCTTCCGGAGATGCTCGACGGCATCGCCCTGGATAAAGATGCACCGGTCCTCCACGCCCAGCTTCTCAGCGTTTTCACGGGCGTACTCCAGCACCTGCCCATTCTGCTCAACAAACGTCACGAGGGCTGCACCCCGACTCAGTGCCTCCAGGCCAAGGGCCCCCGTCCCCGCAAAGAGGTCGAGGACTTCCGCCCCCTCCAGATAGATGCGGGCGTCAACGAGGCTAAAGAGCGACTCGCGCACCCGGGCAGTGGACGGGCGCGTCTCGTGTCCCGGAGGCGATTTTAGACCGTGTCCTCCAAACTCACCGGCGATAATGTTCATACAGAAGAGCAGATTGACCGAGTGCGACCGGCGGGTCCGGCCCAGAACGACGATCGTGTCTTTCATGTAAGGAAATCAGCGGGAAAGAGATCCGATCCCGTGGGGAGTTCATTCCGCTGAGAGTTCCTTCAGCGCAGCGCCAACGCACGGGGCGAATGCAGGCCGCCCCGCCGCATCCACGTCCACCTCCCCGGCCAACTCCGCAAACGGATCGAGCACGCGCACCTCACATCCGGTGTCGGCCTCAAGCGCAGTTTGGATCCCGGAATCAACCGCGTCGCCGTAGGCCCACAGTGCCTCAACGTCCCCGGACGACAGGCCGCTCCTATTTAGGAACGCACGGGCAAAATACAGAACATCTTCTGTATGCTTCGCAGCGTCCGTACACTGGGCGTGGTGCCACTCCCCCGCCTGCACAAGCGAAAACTCGGTGTGCTCGGTGTATGCTCCAACGAGAAGCCCAGACGGCTTTTCTTCCAGCTGCGCGGGACGGAGGCTGTGCGCAGCCCCTTCCGAACTGACCATCCAGTCCCATTCGTCCGCCGCCTCGGCCCCAACGATGGCCTGCATCCCCGGTACCGCCCCCTCTGGGAGGGCAAGCACATGGACCCAGTCATAGGACGTGCCCTGCTGATCCGGCGCTGAGCGCACCACGGATGAGAAGACGTGTCGGTCGGTCGCCGCCGCTGGCCCCGCCACGAGAGCCACTTGTTGAAGCACCTGTTCGCGTCGCTCGCTTGGGGACGCGCCGGCGGGAAGCGGAACGAAGAAGCTGTAGACCTGCGTCGGATGCACCACCACGCGCCCCCGCACTTGAGGGAGAAGGTCTCTTATCTTCTCCGGAAGAGAGCCAACGTCAGGCACGGTCCCCGACGTGTCCTCCGCTCCCAAAATCCGGGACGCGATGTCGTCATCAAATACGTACCGGCCGACCGCTGCTACAGACCAGGTGGCGTCGGTCCGCTTAATCTCCACGTACCGTAGAAGATGCCCCCGAACATGTATGGCCGCTGCGGCCGATGTGCTCATGATGACCCCGAATCAACTCGTGCACTCGCTCCACTCCTCCTTCGCGCCGCGCCAGAGCTACTCCCAGCTGGCCGCGTTGGTCTGCGTCGGGTCGCCAGTTAGCGTTCCAATCTGATCGTCCGAGTCAGGGTCTTCCAGCAGATAGGTTTCCACTCGCCCTGTATCGCTCAAACTGTATTCAAACTGACTGCCGGACCGAGGCGAATAGAACAGCGAATCCAGATTAATCGACCCGCCAAACACACTGTCCTGCTCGTTCGACAGGACCGAGTCGTCGCGGATGTGTTGGAGGAGCACGCTCAAGGAGTCCGGGAACGACCCGCTGTCACGCTCAAAATCGATGAGTGCCGTTCGGATATTCGACATCCGGTCCCGAGTCATCTCTTTGACCTGCTGTTCACGCTCAATTTGCTCGTACGGCTCGTTGATCGAATAATAGAGAAAGTAGGCCATGCCAAGGATTAAAATGCCCAGCATGACCTGTACGCCCGTTCGAAGATTGCTACTGGTCGCCATTTGATCAATCTGGTGGGTGATGACAGATACGCTTTCGTGAGTGCCGCCTCCGTGTCTTTAAATCTTGCAACGAGCGAACACGGCGTCAGCAGCCGAAAATAGAGGGCGCCCCGTCGAAATGCAATCAGTCCCCTCCTCCGTTCTGATCTTTTTCCACAGGCCCACCCATGCGCCGACGGCGAACGCCCTCAATTCTCACAAACATACCCTCCCCCGCTGAGTTGCATTTTGACCTGTCATCCATCGCGATTGTCCGTGCTTGGCCTACCCATCATGACCAATCTGCTCATTAACATCGACCACGTGGCGACGCTTCGCAACGCGCGGAAGGAGACCTTTCCCGATCCGGTGCACGCGGCGGCGCGGTGTGAACACGCCGGGGCTGATGGCATCGTGTTTCACCTTCGAGAGGACCGCCGCCACATCACCGAGCGGGATGTCCGTCAGCTTGCCGCAACGGTCCAGGGCAAGCTGGACTTTGAGTTGTCGACCGAGGAGGAGGTTGTCGCAATTTGCTGCGAGGTGGCCCCTGACCTCGCCACCCTGGTGCCCGAACGGCGGGAAGAGGTCACGACGGAGGGCGGGCTGGACGTACGAGCCCACGCAGATCGACTTCAGGCGACCATCGAACGCCTCTACGAGGCCGGCGTGGAGCAGGTCAGTCTTTTTGTGGAGCCCCTCCGCGAACAGATTGAGGCCGCCGCCCGCGTGGGCGCCAACGCCATCGAACTCCACACGGGCGATTTTGCAAATGCCTCCACCGAGTCTGCCCAGCGGTCCGAGGCGAAGCGCATCGCAACCGGAGCCGAGGCCGCACACGACCTTGGGTTGCGCGTGCACGCCGGCCACGGCCTGCACTATCGCAACCTCCCCCTCTTTCGCGAAACCGTGCCCCACGTTCAAGAGGTGTCGATCGGCTTTGCGGTCGTCGCCCGCTCGGTTTTTGTCGGCCTTGACCAGGCCGTGCGCGACATCCGGTCGGCCCTCACCCACACGTAAGCCTCGTCCTTTCCCCGTCTTCCGCCCCTGTTTCTATGGAGGAGCCCGATCCCTTTTTCGACGACATTCCCGAGGACCACGTCAGCGGCTACGTTGCCATTGTCGGGAAGCCCAACGTGGGCAAGAGCACCCTCATGAACGCCCTCCTGGGCCAGAAGCTGTCCATTGTTACGCGCAAGCCGCAGACCACCCGACACCGCGTCATCGGCATCCACTCCAGCCCGGAGCACCAGATCATTTTCCTGGACACCCCCGGCATCATTGAGCCGCGCTACGGCCTGCACGAGGCGATGATGGGACAGGTGAAAGGTGCCATCCGCGACGCTGACCTTCTCCTCTTTCTCCATGAGGCGACCCAGGAGCAACCCGATACGGACAGCCTGCAGCAAATCGGGGACACGCCCGCCTTTCTGGTCCTCACGAAAATGGATCTCGTACCCAAAGACCAGACGCTTCCCCTAGTCGAGTCGTACACGGAGCTGCGGGCCTTCGACGAGGTGGTGCCCACCTCGGCCAAGGCGGGCACGAACCTCGATACGCTGGTGAACCTGGTGGTGGAGGCGCTGCCGGAAGGCCCGCCGTTCTACCCGAAAGAGATGATTAGCGAGCACCCGGAGCGGTTTTTCGTGGCCGAGATCGTGCGCGAAAAGGTCTACCAGCACTACCACCAGGAAATCCCCTACTCCGTACAGGTCAATATCGTTACCTACGAGGAGCGAGGCGACGGCCAGAAGGACTACATCGACGCAGAAATTGTCGTAATGGAAGACAGCCACAAAGGCATTCTCATCGGCGAGGGCGGGTCCGCACTCAAACGCGTAGGCACCGCCGCACGAGAGGACATTGAGGCCTTTGTGCAAAGCCCGGTCTACCTCAACCTGCACGTCAAGGTGCGCAAGGACTGGCGCGACCGGGAGCAACTCCTTCGGTCGTATGGCTACCGCTCGTAACACGACGAGCCCGTGAGTTGCATCGTGAGCCCCTCCCTCACAGCCTGCCGGAGGGCCTTGGGAATTGCCGAAAGAGGCACGCCGTATCGCTGGAATTCGCGCCGGCGAGGGTACGTCTTCCGCAGGTGTCGAAACGCCGCGGCCCGCTCATCGGCCGGACGGCTCGACAGCGCGCGTACCCGTGCATCGTCCTCCATCACATCGTACGCCTGACGGGCCAGTCGGTGGAGCGCTCCAGAGGGTGGCAGTCGAGGATCCGGCGGGACGGCGCGAAGGGCGTTCGGATCGCTGGGCCTGAGCACAGCCTGTGGGTCCCACGCGGGTTCAATGCCCAGGTGCTGGCAGAGCGCCTCGTAGAGCATGTAGGTCCCTCGCACCTTGCCGTCGTAGGCATACCCGGCGATGTGTGGTGTCGCAATATCTGCCGCCCGGATGAGGTCCGGATCAGGCGTCGGTTCTCTCGGCCACACGTCCAGCACAAGGCCGCCAAGATGTCCGCTGTTTGCAGCACTGCGGAGCGCCTCGGGATCCACCACGTTGCCTCGCGAGGTGTTTACCAGCCACGCCCCCTTCCGCATGCAACTCACCTCCTTGTCCCCAATGAGCCGGTGGGTCGGGTGTGGGCCCTCTCGGGTCAGCGGCACATGTAGCGTAAGAATGTCCGCGTTTCGTAGGACGGTGTCTAGAGAGACAAAGTCGGGCGGGGGCGTCTCTTCCTCGGCCCGAGGCGGATCGTTTTGAAGCACGTGCAGGCCCAGGGCCGACAGTCGCCTCGCCAGCCGCCCGCCAGTATTACCGCACCCCACAATGCCAACGGTGCCTCCCGCCAAGGATACGCGCTGCGTCCGCGCCAGCGTTAACAGGGCTGCGACTACGTAGTCGGCCACCGAGTCGGCGTTCGACGCAGGGGCATGCGCAAACGAAATTCCCTCTTCCGCAAGATGCTCCTGATCTACGTGATCCGTGCCAATCGTGGCCGACCCGACGAAGCGCACGTCACTTCCGTCCACCAGTTCGGGGGTGATCGGGGTCACGCTTCGAACCAGTAGCACGTCCGCGCTTCCAACCCCTTTTTGACTGATCTCATGCCCGGGCACTGTTTTGACGGATCCGAAGCGCCCAAAGGCCTCCTGGACACATGGAATGTTTTCGTCTGCAATGATTGAAAGGGAGAGCGACCTCATAGAACCGTACCACTTTCGAAAGCGCTTTTCTATCTTCGTCGCAAACAATCAGTACATGCTCTCCCTCGTCCCTTCTTTTTAGAAGTATGCATGACAAAATAATTCACCTCCAAGGGGGTGTGAATGTACCCAAACTTCGGACAAATTACCCATGTGTCCCGTCGTGCCCCCTCCATTTCCGGAAACTTCGGAGGGGAGGTGCGGTACATCGAGGCGAAATCGAGGCCTCGTAGGTCTTTACTGTTTTTACAAATCCGTTGCTGGGCTTCTCCTCATTTCTGCCCCTTTCGCCGCTCTACGAATAACAGCGTGCTTTCATGGATAAGCGTCCGTTCTTCCTTTTGGGATGTCTCGGCCTCCTGACCGTCGTTGCCGCAGGAGGCATCGCCATAGATCCATTCGCCGAGGAACGATCGGTCCGCTTTTCTTCGCACGCCGAATCGGAGTCTCCCACAGAGGAGCAACTGGAGCAGTTAAACGCCGCATACGGGGCCCCGGACGCCGATCCCACCGGCCCGGTTCGCACCCCGTCCGACGTGGATGAGTCGACGATCTGGCTGGCACGTGCCATCTATTCTGAAACGAAGCTTCCGCACGAACAGGAACTGGTGGCCTGGGTCATTCGCAACCGCGTTGAAACCCAGTACCGGGGCCGTCGCACCTACAAAGAGGTTGTGCTGGATCCCTACCAGTTCAGCGCTTTCAATCCCAACTCGCCCAAGCGGTCCTTCTACAGCAGTTTGGACCCGGAACTTCCCCTCTCAATGTGGCAGCAGGCGCTTTGGATTGCATATTACGTCCGCCACGCCGATGCGGCCTATCGTCCCTTTTCCGCAGAGACGCGCCACTTCTTCAGCGAGCAGTCAATGCGGGGACGCCGCATGCCCATGTGGGCCAACCAGCACCAGTACGTGTCTCCCGACTGGACCTACCAGGTGGATCAGCGTCGCTTCCGCTTCTACGAGGAAATCTCGTAGTCTCTTTCAGTCCGCAGTTTTTCTCGTAAGCCGGGCCTTGCGGGCTGCTGTCGCTAGAAAAGCACATTGAGGCGGAGCCCAAACGCGCTGAATCGGGGAGACTCCTGAGGAGTAAATTCCACCCCACCAGCCTCGAAGTCATCCTTGATGAATTTCGTGGCTCCAAACTCATACCGCAGTTCCGGCTGGAGCTTCACCGACGTGACGGGCAGCGAGATGTTGGCCCCAATGCCAACGTTGAGGGAATATGACACCTCTTCCGTCGCATTTTCAAACGTATCGTCGCCGCGTGGCAGGGTGACCATCGGTCCGGCCAGGACATACGGACTTACAAGCGGCGTTGGTAGAACCGTTAATCGCAAATCGACTGGGATCTGCCACGCCGCAACGTCCAAACTCTGATCATCGGACTGGAAGTCCTGAGGCACATCCGCGAACCGGAACGACCCCACCCGGCGGTAGAAAAAACCCGGGCGGAGCGAGGCGGGCCCTAGTCCCAGCTCATACACCACACCAATGTGGTAGCCCGTGGCGTTCTCAAACGTGCCGTTGTTGTTGGCCGAGGTCTCGATATCCCCCGCAGACTCAAAATTCAGTCCACCCGCGACCCCGAGCTGGGCCTGGGCTGGAGCAGCAAGCCCCGTCATGATAACGGCGGAAAGGAGGACAGTGCAGGCATTGCGAAGAAGGGCAGACATCATGGTGGAATCTGGAATCGGTGGATTATCTGTCGAATAAGACAACGAGGCGCATTATCGATACGCTTTTGAAGGCGCGCCGTGTATTTCGAAAGTAACAACTCGCCTCGCCAATGTCTTCCAAGTCTTTTCGTTGAGTCGGGTGACGGCCCATTGTCTACATCTCGGTAGCGGCACAGGTTACATCC
>JBKHEM010000029.1:0-23374 GCA_046540815.1 Salinivenus sp. | reverse complement strand
GTCCAGCTTTCCCCGCCGTCGTCGGACATGAGAATGCCCACGCCCCGGGCCCCGTACGTGCGGGCCGCCGTGATGGGAAACCGCCCGTCGCCACTTCCGAGGTCGTACACCACGTCATCCTCGGACACGTTGGCCAGGGTCAGCATCGAGTCAACCACCGGCTGGGGCGATTCGACAAAGGGCACGTCGGACTCCGACTCGGAGGGAGTGAATTCGGCCTCAGGTATTTCGGTGGAGGAGGGATCGACGGTCGTATCGGCGGTCGTGTCGGTGGCGGTCTGGGAGCTGGAATCGTTCTCCTGCGCGCACCCGATCAGGGGAGCGAGGAAGAGAAGCAGGAGAACGAGCGCACGGGACCGTCGAAGAGAACGCATTGCAGAACGAAAGGAGGAAGCGAGAAGGACGCTGAACGGACTTCAAGGAGAAGCAGCCCACAAGAAACTGCCGCCTCCTCAACAGCCAGCCCAGTACGATTGGTTCCCCATAGCGCAATTCCGAGGTCGGACGAGCGTTCCGTGGTGGGGTGCACAAGCGAAGAATCGAGCACACGAGGCGTAGGGCGTCCGACTCATCGCAAATGTGTGCAACTCGTTATGTCCCTGCGGAGCGAATGACGACCATGGCACAAAGGTGCGCTTCGTAGAATTACGGGAATCTTCGGGGTCATGCCCGCATGGAAAAGGCCACAAAATTCCGAAATTGCTTCTCCGCTCCGCATGTTTGTCTCGGCCTGCGTCTTTCGTTGTGCGAACCGGGTGTCCGCTGTGTTTGGCCTCTTGTTCGCTGTGGGCCTGCTTGCCGGGAGCCCGGCGCCGGTGCAGGCACAGGACGCCGAGGAGGGAACGGTCCAGGGTCGGGTTGTTGATGCCGAGACCGACGAGCCTCTGGAGGGAACCACGGTGGCATTGTGGGGCGAAGCGGACGGGGATTCAACTCTAGTGGCAGGGACCACCACAGGGACGGACGGCGAGTTTACGGTGGAGGCGGACGCGCAGTCCTACACGCTCCGGATCAGCTACGTCGGGTACACCGACCGGCGGCTCGGGGATGTGACGCCGGAGTCCGAAGGCACGGAACTAGGCACGATTGCCCTTTCCCCTGAGACCCAGCAGGCCGACGAAGTGGAAGTGACGGCCAACCGGCCCGCGGCCCGGATGGAGACGGATCGGAACGTGTATAACACTTCTGAGAGCGCGCTCAACGCCGGGGGCTCGGCCCGAACGGCCCTCGAAAACCTTCCGTCGATTCAGGTCGACATGGATGGGAGCATCAGCTTCCGCGGGAGCGAGAGCGTCTCGGTTCACATCAATGGAGAGCCGGCCTCCCTGGACGGGCAGAGTCTTATCAACTACCTGGAGAGCCTTCCGTCCGACGCCATTGAGCGCATTGAGACCATTCCCAATCCCTCGGCCAAATACGAGCCCGAGGGCATGGCCGGAATCATCAACATCGTGCTTCGCTACGACCTGGACGCCGGCTGGACCGGGGGGCTCACCCTCGGCACCGAGCGTGATGCCTACGGAAAGTACGGGGGCAATCTCTCGGGCAATGTGGGCTATCAGGCCAGTGGCTGGCGCCTCACGGGCACCTACTCGCATCGTCGGGATAGCGAGGAGGACACCGACTCACGCTTCGTTGAGCAACTGAACGGGGCCGACCCCAATCGGATCACCGAGCAAAGGGCACGCGAAGAAGAACAGGACCGCTCCCATTCGCTCAACACGCAGGCCGAGTACAGCTTCTCCGAAACCACCGCCCTTGAACTGGAGACGAGCCTCAGCTATCGAGGTGATGAGGAGAGTGGAGACACGGAGTACTGGGAGTACGCCGGCGCGAACGGGGGGCTACAAGACCGATACGCACGGGTGACCGACGCTGAAAACGGCGACCAGAGCATCAATGGCCGCCTCGGATTCGATCATAGCTTCGCCGACGACCATTCCATTGACGTTCAACTCCGGTACGACCGAGACTTTGAATCCGAGGACGGGCTCTACAACGTGTTTGGATACGAGGACGGCTCGCGGCGCTCAGCGGCTCGCGCACAGGAAAACGAGACGATCAACGAGGACGAGCAGGATGGATCCCTGGAGGTCGACTACGAACGAACGCTTGGGGACATCGACCTGGAAACAGGCTACAAAGGCACGCTGCGCCGCCTGGACAACGACCAGACCTTCGAGGGACCGGAGACGGCCTACGAGCGCGTCTTTACGTTCGACGAGAGGATCCACGCCGCGTACGGAACGCTCAGCCGCGGCCTTGGCGACTTCACGCTTGAGGCCGGGCTGCGCGGAGAGACTGTTGAGACGACCTTTGACTTGAGTGGCGATCCAACGACCGAGAACTCGTACGTGAGTCTCTATCCCAGTGCCTTTCTCACCTACAAGCCGGGCTCGCAGCGCCAGGCGCGTCTGTCGTACAGCAAGCGCGTCGACCGTCCCAATCTGTGGTACATCAGTCCCCTGGAGGACAACGAGGACCCCACGTTCCGGCGGGAAGGGAATCCGAGCCTCGATCCGGAGTACATCCACTCCTTCGAGCTGACGCTAACGCAGCGATGGGACGTTGCGTCGCTCACCGTGACGCCGTACGTGCGCCACACGGTCAATGAAATTGATCGTGTGCAGCGGGAGGAAACCAACGCGCAGGGCGAGCAGATCATCGTTCAGCGGGCCGAGAACCTCTCGTCCAGTACGGCCTACGGCACGGAGCTCGTTGGCACCTTCAACGTGGGGGAGCGCCTGGAGGGGCGGCTCAACGGCAGCATCTATCGGTCGGTGACGGACGGGTCCAACCTGACCACCGATCGAAGCCAGGACGCCATTCTCTACTCGGGGCGCGGCAGCGTTCAGGCACAGCTCCGGGACGGGCTTCAGATGGAGGTGAGTCAGTTCTATCGTCCCGGGCGCGACATTCCGCCCCAGGGCCGGATGGACGCCTTTTCGAGCACGGAGCTGGCCCTTCGGCAGCAACTCTTTGATGGAAGCGGAAGCCTCACGCTTCGGGTGGATGACCTCTTCGACCAAACGGAGATGAACCTGTGGTACCGCGATCAGGACATCTACCAGGAGTCGAACTTCCAGTGGGGGGCGCGGGAGGCGTCGCTCACCTTCCAGTACACCTTTGGTGGCGGGGAGGGCCAGGAGGAGGGCGGGCGTCGTCGCCGTCGATAGGCCCACGAGTTGAGCCTTCTTGGAGCCTGTAATCGGAAGACGTCAGGCGAAAATGAGTACTGCGCGTCGCCCCCACGACGCGCGACGCGGCGTATCGGCGATGCAGCGCTGCCGAGGGAGTGCTCCTGGGGTGCCCTTCCGTTTCTGTTTGAATACAGGCGCCTAGTCGACGACGTAGACGGCGAAGTCAGAAGGGTCCACGACGACCTCTTCCCGGTGCTTGGTTTGCACGCGACGGCCCACGGCGTCGGGCTGGATGGGGTACTCGCGGTGGCCGCGGTCGATGAGAACGACCAGTTGGATGGAGCGGGGGCGCCCGTACTGCAGCACGGCGTCGAGGGCGGCGCGGGCGGTGCGTCCGGTGAATACGACGTCGTCCACGAGCACCACGTCGCGGTCGGTCACGTCCAGGTCGTGCGGCGGCGGTTCGGGGACCGGGACGTCGGGGCGGTCGTCTCGGAAGGGCGTGACGTCGAGCGGATGGGCGGCGTGAGCGGCCTCGTCGATGGCATTCACTTCGTCGGCGATGGTGTTGGCGATTGGGACGCCGCTCTGCTCGATGCCAAACAAAACGACCGACTGGGCGCCCTGGTTGTGCTCGACGATTTCGTAGGCCAGTCGTCGGAGCGTGCGGCGCACGCGCGTGGACGACAAGATGCGGGTTTGAGGCATAAAACGGGGAAGAGGAGCAGGACGTCAGGTGAGCGAGGCGAAGCGCTTGGTGGAGGGGGGACGGCCGATCTCGATGCCGAGCTGGTCGAGGTAGTTGCGCATGACGGCGGCCCGGCGTTCGGCCTCGGCACGGCCGGCCTCGGTCTTCATTGTGTCCGGGAGCCGGAGCAGCTTGGCAAAGAAGTGGTCGACCGCGTAGGTATCGTCGTCCGGGGTGCGAGACTCGCAGAAGGGGTCGTCGGGATCGTAGAGGGCGTGGTCGAGGGCGCCTCCGACCATAAAACAGCGGGCAATGCCCACGGCCCCGAGCGCGTCGAGCCGGTCGGCGTCCTGCACGATTTTCGCCTCGAGGGTGTGCGGCGTCACGTCCCCCGAGTAGCTGTGGGCCGCAATGGCGTGCGCAATGTCGTCGTGCCACGCCTGTGGGTAGCCCGCCTCAGAGAGGAACTCCACGGCGGCCCGAGCCGCGAGCCGCGAAGCCTCGGCCCGCTGCGGATCATCCTTAGGAACGGTCACGCAGTCATGCAGCCACGCAGCAGGGAGTACCACCTCGAGGGCCGCGTCCGCGTCGGCGGCGAGGCGGCGGGCGGCGGCCACCACCCGTTCCACATGGGCGCGGTCGTGGGCGGCGTCGGCATCGGCCTGCGTGCGGAGGAAGGTGGCGAACTGGTCTTCCCAGTCGGGCCACGCGTCGGACGGTACAGAAGACATTGGGAAGCGGGGGCATCCAAAAAGCGCACACGGGCCAAGATAGAAAGCAGATCACCGTCTCGAAAGGGAGGAGAGCAAAATGAAAACACGACCGGCCGGGCGCGTACGACAGGTTCCGCTGGAGGCACACTGATTGGAGGTTCCGACCATGGACATTGTCCCCGTCCGCACCGACGCCGACTGGCAGGCGGCCCGACGCATCCGGAAGCGCGTCTTCATTGACGAGCAGGACTGCCCACCGGACGAAGAGTGGGACGGGCACGACGCGACCAGCCGGCACGTGCTGGGCCGGGTGGACGGCACTGCCGTGGCCACGGCCCGCTGGCGCACCGTGTCGCACAACGAAGAGATCGTGGCCAAGCTGGAGCGCTTCGCGGTGCTTCCCGACGCCCGAGGCCAGGGCTACGGCTCGCGCCTGGTCGAGTACGTCCTTGCCGATGCGCGACGGGCCGGGTTCGAGACCTTTCTGGTGCACGCCCAGGCCCACCTCGAGGGCTGGTACGCCGAGCACGGCTTCGAGTCGACGGGGCGCATGTTCGAGGAGGTAGGCATTCCGCACGTCGAAATGATTCGACGGGCGGACGCCAGACCGGCATAAACAGAAACTGCCGCCCCGGAGGCCGGAGCGGCAGTCGATGCGTTTCGTAGGGAGGGACAGAGGCTACTCGTAGAAGCCCGTTTCTACCACCTCCGGGTTGGCCTGCACCGTGGCCTCCTCAAGAAGGGCGTCCAGCTCCTCGTCAAACGCCTCGCGACGACGTTCCTGCGTCATCTGCTGGCGGGCCTTTGAGGTGTCCATCGGCTCGCCGGCGTTGGTGAGGCGGATGACGTGGTAGCCAAAGCGGGTGCGAACGGGCTCAGGGGCCACATCGCCCGAGTCGGACAGGGCAAAGGCGGCCTCGGCAAAGGGGTCGACCATCTGATCCCGCGTGAAGAACCCGAGGTCGCCGCCCTCCTCAGCGGAAGGGCCTTCGCTGTGGCGGCGGGCCAGCTCAGAGAAGTCGGCCCCAGCCTCGGCGCTGTCGATGAGCGCCTCCGCGGCGGACTGGGCCGAGTCGACCTTTGTGTCGGGCGCATCCTCGGCCAGGCGGAAGAGAATGTGCTGGGCGCGAATGCGGCGGTTGTCTTTGCTGTAGGCTTCAATTTCTTCGTCCGTGGGGGCCTCAGCGGACTCCGCCATCTGCTGTTGAAGCTGCTGTGCTTGCATTTGAGATGCAATGTAGCGCCGGAGCGAGTCCAGCGTCATGCCGCTTTCGGCCAGTTGCTCTTCCAGGGCCTCCTCATCCGGGTAGCGCTTCGTGATCTTTTGGAACTGCGCCTCCACTTGGGCGGAGTCGACCGGGATGTCCTCGGCCTGGGCCCGGCCCTGCATCATGTGCTGTCCCACAACGCTTCGCACCAGCTCTCGGTGGATGGACTGCAGCGTGTCGGGGGAGCGTTCTTCGGGCGGGAGTTGCTTCAGCTGGCGCTGAAGCTGCTGGTCGTACTGCGCGGCCGCCAGGGTGTCGGTCCCGTACTCCGACGAGACAATGAGGGCGATTGTGGTGTCGGATATGGCGTCCCCAATCGTGTACGGCACGCCGTCACCGTCGGAGGAGTTGCCGTTTCCGCCACAGCCCACGACCAGAAGTGCACCGACGAGCAGGGACAGGACGAGAAACGAAGAGCGACGGCCAAGAAGGCGGGTCATGATGGTAGTTGTCATGGACGTTGGGGAATAGACAATAGAAGGCGGAACGGCACCGAGGCGAGAGCACGGGTTCCACGACGTTCCTGGCGAGTGCCAGGTTGTTGAATCGGGTGTGGACCCATTCGAGACCGGTGGATGCACGCCGCTTTCCCCACAGGTGTTTCCCTGCTCAAGACGAAAACCCCGTTCAGCCGCCGCGTTTGGGGGCGCAGTGGGGGCGGACGGGTCTCGGCCGCGTCCGGCGACGGTTGGAATTTCGGTGAACGGGGAAACCTGGAGGGGGACTTCAGGTAGACCCTATCCGCTACTGGCGACGAGATACGCCGCGTTCGTCTAGCCTGGTCTAGGACGCCGGCCTCTCACGCCGGTAACACGGGTTCAAATCCCGTACGCGGTACATACTGGACGATTTTTTAGAGGCGCCGGCTTGCCCTCCTCCCTCCCCCCAGCCGGCGCCTCTTTTTTTGTTGCCCCCCAAAGAGGGGACGAGAAGGGAGGCAGTTCTGAATGCAGGGCCATTCCGGCCCGCGGGGGCGCCGGCTGCTATTCCGACTGCAGCGTAATGGAACCGCTGTACGTGTCGAAGCGCAGGCGAGGCCCGCCATCGCCCAGCGTGGCGCGGATCTCATCGTCACGCTGCTCGATCTGAACCGGCAGGTCCGTGTTGAGGGCGTCCTCGTCGGTTTCGACGACGGCGCCGGTGTCGGCGGGAAGCGTGATGGTGACATCGCCCGAGTAGCTGTCGAACGCGCAGTCGTCGGTGAGGGCGGCGAAGGTGAGGTGGGCGTCGCCCGAGTACGTGTCGAACGTGGCGGAGCCGGCGAGCGAGTCTACCCGCACGTCGCCCGAATAGGTGTCGCCCGACAATCGGCCGTCGAGGCGAGCGATGTGCGCGTCGCCGGAGTAGGTGTCGATGTGGAGGGGGGCCGTCACGTGCTTCGCCTGTAGGTCCCCGGAGTAGCCGTCAAAGTGGAGAGGAGCCTCCAGCACGGGCACGGTGGCATTGGCGCTGTAGATTTCGAGGGCAAGGGCGGCCGTTCGAGGCATTCGGATGGTATAAAACGTATCGGGCCGGTCGCTGCTCTCCTGGAAGAGCGTGACGCCAAAGAGCGTGAGCCCGCTGGAGAGGGCGTCGAAGTCGCTCTCAATTCTCAGCCGATCATCGCTTTCGTCAAAGCGGATCTGCGTCTTGTCGACCTGCTCTTGCTCGTCGCCCTCAATCCGGACCTCCACGGCCACGCGGGCCTCGTCCCACGTCTCCACGTCGACCTGTCCCGAGTAGGTGTCGAGCTCGACCCGTCCGTCGGGCGCGAGGTCGAAGGTACGGGAGACAGTGCGCTCGGCCTGGGCGTGGGCGCCCGAGACGAAAAGAACGGCGAGCAGCAGGAGAGACGGGAGAAGGCGAGACATGGGGAACGGGGCAAGCTGAGCGAGGGAGCCACGAATCGTCTCAGCAGACAGTGGGAAACGCGCGAGGGTTGCATCCCCCGACCGAGGGCCTTTCGGAGAAAACAAAAAAGCGGCGGCCCCGAGAGGGACCGCCGCCAAACGGAGGAGAGAAAAGAGATGAGGAGGCTATTCTTCGTCCTCGTCGTCCCCGAGCTCGTCCGCCTCGCCGTTGGGCTGGATCGACTTGAGGCCCTCCAGGTTTTGCGGGTTCAGAACGTTGTCCACGAGGCCGTAGTCCTTGGCCTCCTCGGCGCTCATCCAGTAGTTGCGGTCGGCGTCGTCCTCGATCTTGTCGATGTCCTTCCCGGTGTGCAGCGCCAGGATCTCGTAGAGGCGCTTCTTGAGCCACATGATTTCCTTGGCCTGAATCTCGATGTCGGACGCCTGGCCCTCGGCCCCGCCCATCGGCTGGTGAATCATAACGCGGGCGTTGGGCAGGCAGGCACGCCGCTCGTCCTCGCCGGCGGCCAGCAGCACCGAGCCCATCGACGCGGCGAGCCCCACGCAGATGGTGGCGACCGGCGCGTTGACGTACTGCATCGTGTCGTAGACGCCCAGGCCGCTGTAGATGACCCCGCCCGGCGAGTTGATGTACAGGTTAATGTCGCGCTCCGAGCTTTCGCTCTCCAGGTACAAGAGCTGGGCAACCGTCAGGTTGGCGATCTGGTCGTTGATCGGCGTGCCGATGAAGACGATGCGCTCCTTCAGGAGCCGGCTGAAGATGTCGTAGGCCCGCTCGCCCCGGGTGGTTTGCTCCACCACCATCGGCACGAGGCCCGACATTGGCTGGTCGCCCATGCCGCCCTGGTAAATGTCGCGGGGGAGCGACGTCAGGCTCTTGCTGAACTTAATGAAGTCGTCAGTATCGGCCATGTTGGCGCGGAAAATCGGTATGGAAGACAGCGGATGCTGCGGGCGAAATCACACCCTCAGCGGCGGCGAATGGTTCCTCTTGATCGTGCGGGTGCGGATGCTCTGGGGGCATGGAAGCGGAGTGATTCTGCCGTTGCCCCGCTACGCCTCCATGCCTTCGCGCCTCAAGCCCTACGGAGTGACGGCCTGGCGGGACTGGCGCTCCCGCTCCATCTCCTCCTCAAACTCCTCACGGCTCTTGGACTGCACGTCGAAGCGTTCGATCAGCAGGTCGTATACCTTGTCGCTCAGGATCTGCTGCTTGACGCGCTCCATCATGCGGGGCATCTGATGGTAGAACTGCTTGATCTGCTCCACGCTGACGGAGTCGTCGCCCTCGGCCTGCTCCTCGAAGAAGGCCTGGATGTCGTCGTCGGTCACCTCGATCTGTTCCTCCTCCACGATCTTGTCGCGGATCAGCATCCAGCGCCCCTGGTTCTCGGCGTCGCGGCGGTTGCGCTGGCGGAAGTGCTCCTCGTCGAAGTCGTCGGGTAGCTCGCCGTCGTTCTCCTGCTTCACCTGGTTGACGAACGAGTCGAGGTAGCTCTCGATGACCGACTCGGGGACCGGGACGGGGTGCAGCTCCAGCATCTTGTCGATGATCTCGCCCTGCACCATCTCGCGGGCGCGGTCGTCCCAGGCCTCCTGCAGCCGCTCCCGGATGTGGGTGCGAAAGGCCTCGGGGTCGTCGAACTCCCCCTCGGTGACGCGCTCGACAAACGCCGCGTCGACCGGCGGCAGGTCGCGCTGCTTCACGTCGTTGACGCTGACCTCGTAGAGGCGGTCGTCCTGGTCGTGATCGTGGTCGTGCCCGCCGGGGCCGTGGTCGTGATCGTGCAGGTCCTGCGGCAGCTCCACGCGGAACGTGTCGCCGCTCGTCTTGCCGATCAGCGCCTCCCGCAGCTCCTCTTTTAGGCGCTCGTCGTCGAGGAAGAACGTGAGGTCCTCGTCCTTGTCTCCGATGATGGGCGTGTCGGTCTGCGGGTCGATGCGCTGCAGGTCGATGTTCACGTAATCCGACTCGCCGGCCGGCTCGCCCTCCATCGGGAGCAGGTCGGCCTCCTGGGTGCGGAGGCGCTCGATTTCGTCCTCCACGTCCTCGTCGGACACGGTGTGCTCCAGCATTGAGATTTGCTCGTTGGAGACGTCCTGCAGGTCGACCTCGGGCCGGACGCCAAAGCGGATCGTGGCCGTCAAATCGCCGTCGAGCTCGTAGTCGAGCGATGTCATTTCGGGCTGGCCGAGCGGCTCCACCTCGTCGCCCTCCTCGATTTCCTCCTCAAAGATCTCCTGTACGAGTTCCTGGGCCACGCGGACGCCAATGGCGTCGCCGTGCATCTTTTTGACGAGGCCGAGGGGCACCTTGCCCTTGCGGAAGCCCTCCACGTCCATGTTCTTGCGCTGCTCCTTGAGGGCTTCGTTCAGCTTCGGCGCCACGTCCTCGGCCGTGGCGTGGATCTCCAGTTCGTACTCGACCGGGGAGGCTTTCGAGAGGGTGGTTTCCATGAGCAAAGGCAAGGTTGCTGGGCAAAGACACGCGCGGCGCTGCGGCGGCCCAAGGGAGAGGGCCCCGAGCGAAGAACGACACATTCAAATGCGCGAGCGCACGAGAAGATCGACTGCCGCCGGCCGATTGGCCCCCTGAACGCCGCGTGGACCGCAAATCCCGCGTGAAAAGGTCCGGACGACGGGCCTCCGGCGGGCGGTCTCTGTCTTGGTCAGTTGAACCGCGTGGGCGCGAGCGGCGACGGGTCAAGGGGCGGGGCCTCGCCCTGCACGATTGCGCCCACGAGTCGGCCGGTGACCGGGGCCATCGACACGCCCATCATGCCGTGCCCGGTGGCGACGACGAGGTTGTCGAGCGACGGGACCCGTCCGATGAGGGGCAGCCCGTCGGGCGTGCACGGCCGAAAGCCGGTCCACACCTCTTCCTGCTCCGGAGCGTCGGGCGTCACGTGCGGCACGTACCGGGCGGCCTCCGCCAGAATCGGTTTGGCCCGGCGCCGGTCCACCGAGCCGTCGAAGCCGGCCAACTCCAGGGTGCCCGCACACCGGAGGTGCTCGTCCGTGGGCGTCACGGCCACCTTCGTCTCGCTGAGGACGTAGGGGCGGCCGGGGGGAGTGGCCGGGGCCGGATAAGTGACGCTGTAGCCCTTGGCGGGCTGGATGGGAAGACGGATTCCCAGCTGACGGGCCAGGGGGGCGGACCAGGCGCCTGCGGCGAGAATCACCTCTTCGGCCGTCCACTCCTGCCGCGGCGTTCGGACCGTCTGGATGCGTCCGTTGTGCTGTTCAAACCCGGTCACGGCGGTTCCGGGACGCAGCGTGCCGCCCCTCTCGTCGATCCGCGCTCGAAGGGCCGACAGGAGGTGCACCGGGTTCAACAGCGCGTCCTGGGGGTAGTAGACCCCGCCCCGGGCCTCCGACGGGCTGTTCGCCAGCACGTCGTCCAGGTCGGCCCGGTCGAGCACGCGCACGTCGAGGCCAGCCGCCTCGGCCCGCCGCGCCGTTTTGAGGTCCTTCTGGCGCCCGTCCTCGGTGCAGTGCACCACCACCGACCCACTCGCCCGGAAACTGAAGTCGTCGAGGGCGTCGGAGGCCGCCCACTCCTCGTAGCGGGTTCGCCCGCTCAGGTTGAGGTCGCGGAGGATGGGGCTTGCGTGTGCCACGTGCGCCTCCGTGCAGTGCGACCAGAAGGCCCACAGCCATCGGAGCAGGTCGGCGTCGAGGCGGGGCTTGATGCGGAAGGGGCTCTCCCGGTCGAGCAGCCACCACAGCCCCTGGGTCACGACCCCCGGAGCCGCAAGGGGAATGAGGTAGCGAGGGGCCACGAGGCCGGCGTTGCCCCATGAAGCGCCCGCCCCGGCGCACTTTCGTTCGAGAATGGTGACCGAGCGCCCCCGGTTGAGCAGGGCCTGCGCCGTGGCAAGACCCACGACGCCGCCCCCAACGATCAGAACATCAGCGTGCTTGGCCATGAACCACCGGAAAAGCCGTGAGCAAAGAAGAACGCATCATCGAAGAGAAAAGGAAAGGGGCGGTTCCGCCGCGATCGGTCTGGGCGCTCGGACACGTCGAATACCGGGGGGCGTGGTCCGTCCCTCCGGGCCGCCGATTTTTCGAGGTCGAGAGGGAGATGTTTTCCAAACGTGCGTGCTGGCAGCAACCGGTGTTAGAACGGGTCGCCCCAGTCCACGTCCTCAGGGTTCCACGCGGTGTCATCGCGTCCGCGCCCCCTGGAAGGTGTGGTGTCGGTCTCCTCCGACTCCTTGGCCGGGCCGTATGGCGTCGCGTTCGTGATCTCGGCGAACACGGCGTCGCGAACGTCGGACACCTGTTTCTTCGCAGCTTTCAGGGCGGCGAGGGGCCATCCGTTGCGTCCGTCCGCGTCCTCGTCGGCGCGATCCACGGCGGCGTTCACCCGGCGGTGCAGCATGCGGATGACGACCTCGATGTTGTTGGCCTCGTCGCCCCGGCCCACGGGGTCCACGAGTGCGTCGTCCGACGGCAGGTCGAGCCGGTGCAGGAGGGTGCCGGCGGCGCGGCGGATGGCGTGGTTCAGGATCTTGCGGTAGGCGTGGCGCTCGCGCGCCGGGCGGTTGGGTGGGGGCGGCAGGTCCTCGTCGCCCAGCGGTTGATTGCGGGCGGCGATCTCCTGCTTGATGTCGTCGGCGTCGGGCACGTCGAGGCCCTTCTCGCGCAATCGGTTGAGGGCCGCTTCCATGTCGTTCAGGTCCTCCTTCGCGGCCTCCGCCTCGGCCCCCTCCACGGGCAGGTAGGCGTCCACGTCGAAGCCTTCGATCTCCTCCCGCGTCACCTCGGCCGGGTCGCTGTCGGAGCGGTCGCGGGATCCGTGCTCGTCTCTTTCGGCGGCGTCCTCGTCGCTGTGCGCCCGCGCCCAGGCGTCGAGGTCGGCCAGCACCTGCGCCTCCTCCGTCTCGTGTTTGAAGTAGTGCCAGTGCTCGTCCTGGTTGAGCCCGGCGTGGGCGACGACGTGTGCCAGGTTGTCCGTGTCGTTGCCGTCCGGCAGGGCGCGGAGGGCCCGGCCCACGAACTGCGTGTAGGGGGCCACGGAACGGAAGGGCCGAAAAATCGCCGCGATTGAGATGTTCTTGTTGTCGTAGCCCTCGCCCAGGATGCCGACGTGCACCATGGCGTCCAGCTCGCCGCGCTCGTAGGCCCGGAGGCGGTCCGCGCGCTCCTCGGCCGTCATTCCGTCACTGGCCACGAACGCCGCGTCGACGCCCCGCGCCCGATAGAGGGCGGCCACCTGCTCGGCGTGCCGGATGGAGCACGCCGCAGCGATGATCTGATGTTGCTCCGTGCCGCGCCGGTTCTTGGCCTGCAGGAGCTGCACGCTGCGGTCCACAATCGTCTCGTTGCACACGTCCGAGAGCGCCACGCCCCGCGAGAACCACGTCTCCTCGCGCAGCTCCATGATTTCCTCGCGGGTGTAGGACTGCTCGGTGCCCTCCTCCGTGAACGTCATTTCGGAGGCGACCGCGTCGACCCGCACAATGTTTTTGACGTAGCCCGCGGCGATGGCGTCGGCCAGGCCGTAGCGGTAGATGAGTTCGGCGCGGATCGGCTGCTCGTCGCTGCGGAAGGGCGTGGCGGTCAGGTACAGCTTCTTGGCGCCGGGGAAGGCCGCGTTGATGTTCTGCCACGAGTCGGCGGGGGCGTGGTGGGCCTCGTCGACGACAATCAGATCGAAGAAATCGGGCGGAAAGAGGGGCAGCCAGCCTTGCATCTGCTGCACGTTGGTGACGATGACGTCGGCCCGGCGGCAGTCCTCTTCGTTGACGCGGCCCCGCTCCAGCGCCACCACGCGCGGCAGGCGGGCCTCCTCGGGCAGCACGTCGCAGAAGTGGTAGAAGTTACCGGTGCCGCTAAAGGTGTTCTCCGCCAGCCCGTCCTTGATCGTAAGGTTGGGCGCCACCACCAGCACGCGCCCCTCCGCGACGCCGAAGGGCGCGCAGGCGATGAGGCCGCTCTTGCCGCAGCCGGTGGGCAGGGTGACCAGGGCCGGGAGAGACGCGTCGTCGGCCTCGGCGACGTAGTCGCGCACCGCGAGGTAGCCTTCTTCCTGCGGCGTGCGCAGCTGCTCGTTGCCCACGATGTGGGCGTCGGTCTCCTGAAAGTAGCGCCGAATCTCCGCGTCCTGCTCGGCGTGACGGCGCTTGAGTTGAGCGGTGCGCGCGGTGTCCCCGGCGCCCTTCTGCTGATTGCACTCGTGGCAGAGCGGGTCGAGGTTGAAGACGGCGTGCGCGCCGCCCGCGCTGAACGCCTCGCGGTGGTCGAGGTGCTTCAGCAACGCCGTGCCGTCGATGGTGCGCCCGCACTCCCGGCACGTCTCCCCGTCGAAGAACGCGACGCGGCGGCGGACGGCTTCGGGGATGTGGCGGGAGCGGGACATGGCGACTGCGGTCGGTGCAAAGCGTCCGGGGCGACCCGAACGCGGCCGACTACGCGACGGGTTCGGCCTCGCCGCCGTTGCCGCCTCCGCCCCCGCGGCGATCGGAGGCCGGCGTGCGATTGCCGAGGGACAGGGGCTCGGTGTGGAGGTCCGACGCGTCCTCGATGGCGTCGGAGCGGACGTAGACGCGCCCGTCGCTCTGATCGACCGAGTACGAGGAGAAGTGGCTGTCGGCCCAGTCGAGCACACGGTAGATCTCGTGGCCGAGCTCGTCGGCGTCAAGCACAAACCCGACCACCTGGTTCTGTGAATCCTTGAGGCAGTGGTGCATACGGCGGTACAGCTTGTTCGGAAGACAACCTAGTAAGCAACGCTGGAATTCCAACAAGATCCGATCCAGCGACACGCCCCCGACCGAGGACTGCCACATCGGCAATCCGCGCCCGCGGTGGCGCATCGGTCTGACACCAATCGGGACCGCCTGTCCTGTCGTCCCGACAATCCGTCGTGCCCGCCTCTGTCTTCGACAGGGGCAGAAGCCCTCAAGCCCAAGGACGTCTACGCAACCAAGGGCGGTCAAGAGGCGGTCCCGACGGCAAACAGTCAGGCCTCGCAGGCGCGGCAAGCCAGCAGGTTGCGCGAGAAGCTCTGTGCCGCGTTCACGCCGTGCTGGTAGTACAGGGACTTCACGCCCTTCTTCCAGGCCTCGATGTAAAGTCGGTTGATGTCCTTGACCGGAACGGAATTGGGATCAATCGCGAGGTTCAGCGACTGCGACTGGTCGATATGCTTCTGCCGCCCGGCCGCCTGGTCAACAATGGCCATCTGGCTAATCTCGCTGAACGTCTTAAATACGTCCTTTTCGTGCTCCGTCAGACACTCAAGGTGCTGCACCGAGCCGTCGCGCAGGGCAATCTCCTCCCACACATCGCTGGTGTCTTTGCCCTTCTCGGCCAGCAGCTCTTTGAGGGACGGATTCTTGTAGGTGACCTTCATCTTGGCCCGGTCCTGCACGTGGTAGTTGCTCTTGATCGGCTCGATGGAGGGGCTCACCTGCCCGAGGATGAAGCTGCTGGACTTCGTGGGGGCCACGGCCATCGTGGTGGTGTTGCGCCGCCCGTAGCCCTTCAGGACCTCGGGCTCGCCGAACCGGTCGGCCAGCTCGGCGGAGGCGTCGTACGAGCGCTCCTTGATTGTCTTTGCAATCTCGGTGCCCCGGAGCGCGGCCTTCGTCGACTCGAACGGAATCATGTTGGACTGCAGGTAGGAGTGCCAGCCCAGAATCCCGATCCCGATGGCCCGGTGACGCTTGGCGAAGCGGACGGCCCGCTCCATGTGCTTCATGCCCTCGGCACCGTTGATGAACTCCTGCATCACCGCATCGAGGAAGAACGTCAGCGTCTCAACCGCATCGGTGTTCTTCCACTCGTCGTAGTGGAGTGCATTCATCGAGGAGAGGCAGCACACGAAGCTCTCGTCCGGGCCGCTCGGAAGCGCGATTTCACTGCAGAGGTTGCTGGCCTTGATGTCGTAGCCCTTGTCCTTGTACACCTGCGGGCGACCGCGCCGGACGTTGTCGCGGAAGAGGATGTACGGAATGCCCAGGTTCATGCGCGACTCCACGACCTTTGCCCAAAGCGCCCGCTTCTCAGCGTCGCCGTCGACCATGGCCTCCATCCACTCATCGCCCACTACGACGCCGTACATCATCGTCTGGATGGCGTCGCCCTCCGTCTGAATGTTGAGCCACTCGTCCACGTCGGGGTGTTCGATGTCGATGTACCCGGCGAAATGGCCGCGGCGCGTCTCGCCCTGGCTCACCACGTTGATGACCTTGTCGAAAAGCTGGGCAAACGGGTAGGTGCCGTTCGACGTGCCGTTGTTCGTGATGGGGGCACCGCGCGGCCGGACGTCCCCGAAATATCCGCTTGTGCCGCCGCCCACCTTCGTCATCATGCCCACCTCGGCGTGGGTATCGAGGATGGCGTCCATGGAATCGCCGATGTAGGAGCCGAAGCACGAGATGGGCAGGCCGCGATCCAGTCCGAAGTTAGACCAGACCGGCGAGGCCAGCGAATAGTAGCCGCGGGCCATGTACTCGTAGAACCGGTCGGCGAATCCGTCAATTTCAAGGAGGCCCTCGGCGTGCTCGGCGATCTGTCGCACACGCTCCTCCGGCCCGACGCCCTCAAGAAGGTACCCGCGGCGGAGGAACGTGCGCGCCTCCTCATTGAGCCAGGCGAAGTCCGGCGACGTGTGAGAGGCTGTGGAGGGACGAGAAACGGTCTGCTGCGGCATAGCGGAAAAGCCATTGGGGTCGAAACGGGTGGGGGTCCGGGCGTCGGGATCAGAACAGATCCTCGCCGCTCACGCTTTGGGTCATCTTCGAGTAGCTGGTTGAGCGCTTCGAGAAGAAGTCGTTCCCCTTCGTGAGTAGGATCTCCTCGTAGAACCAGCGGGTCTCGTCCTGTCGCTCCGGGTCGACCTCGAAGATAGGCGCGACGTCGACATTTCTGAGGGACCGGTTGAACTTGTCGCGCAGGAAGGTGTCGACGACCGGGCGGGGGAGAAAGTCAAGCTCGCCGTCGGCAAAGATCCAGTCGAGAAGGCGCTCCTCCGCGGCGTAGGCCCGGCGGCAGGCGTCTTGAACCGTCCGGTCGAACGCCGGACCGAACCACTCGGGGTGTTCCTCGCGGATGATGTCGATGAGTTCGACACCAAAGAGGCCGTGGATCTGCTCTTCCTTCGAGGTGGCCTCCACGGCGTTGGCCACGCCCTTAAACCGCTTCTCGTACTTGTCGAACGAGAGCATGATGAGAAACTGACTGAACAGGCTCACGTGCTCGACAAAGATCGAGAACAGCAGAATGGAGAGCGCAAAGTCCCGGTCGTCGCCCGTCCGGGCCCCCTCAAGCGCCTCGTCGAGGTACTGCACGCGGTCGCGGAGGGCGGGAATCTCGTCGATGCGCTCGAACGCGTCGTTCAGGCCGAGCAGATCCAGAAGGTGCGAGTAGGCGTCCAGGTGACGGACCTCCGACTCGGCGAACGTCATGCCCACGGCCCCCACCTCCGGCACCGGCAGGCGACCGTAGATGTCGGCCCAGAAGGTTTTAACCGCGACCTCGACCTGGGCAATCGCCAGCATCGTCTTCTTGATGGCGCTGCGCTCGGCGTCGGTACAGTTGACGTGGAAGTCCTGTACGTCCCCCTCAAAGCTGAACTCGTCGTGGACCCAGTACGACTGGCGGATGGCGTCCTTGAAGTCGAGGAGGCCGGGGTACGCGTAGGGTTTCAGGTTGACGCGCTCGTCGAAGAGGCTCATGGGGCGCTCTGTTGATAAAGAAAAAACCTTCGGACGCCGAACGCGTCACGAAGGCAGCAGAGCGCAAGCGAGGTGTAAAGAGCTGGTCCTGCCCGTTCAGCAAATCAACGGGCTCCCCAGGAAAGCCGAGCCGGTACACTCCACGTCGCGGACCGCAGCCCTATGACGCGTAGGGCGGTGTTGGGTCGCTCTCCAAGCGGGCATTCGGGCTTTGACCGTTGCGCGACAGCGCCGGACTTTCACCGGGCTTCCCCCGAGACGCAGGCTCAAAACATGTGCTCCTGCCGCCGCGCCACGACAGCGCGGCCTCAGAGAGGACGGGATGTTTCTTAGAATGTGCACCAACGGTAGAGGTCGCGCCCGAAAAAATCAAATCCTTTCCGATAAACGCCGTTATTGACCGGTCCTGCATACCGCCCGTTTGAGCGGATATGACGGGCTTATCTGAGACGTTACTGTTTTTGTACGTTTGGAAACGGCAAAAAACCACGGACGCGATGGCGTTTTGAGCCCGGACGGAGGGCGGGCCCCGGCGACCATTTGAGCAGGACGGATGGCCCAGAAAATCCAGCTCTGCCGTGCACCGGAGGGCCACCGTAGAGAAGGGCCCTGCACGGACGAAGCGGGCCGGGAACAGGGCCGGCAGGGAGAGTGGGGGGCTCCTGGGCCTTGTCGGGGGCCTTAGTTTACGCGCTCCACCTCGTACCCGCCCGATTCGATGGCGGCAATGGCGTTCTCGGCCTGTCCGCGCCCGCTGGTGACCACCTGAAAGACGAGGAACGCCTCTCCCACGTTGAGGTCGTCGATGGCGCGTTCGTGGCGCACCTCCCGAATGTTCGCCCCTTGCGCGGCGATGCGACGAGAGATGTCGGCCATCTTTCCGGGACGGTCCTCGATGCGAACCCGCAGGCGCAGCAGCTGGGCGCGGTCGGTCATGGCGTGATCGAGGACCTCCTGTACGCGCCCCGGATCGATGTTGCCGCCACAGAGCAGGGGCACCACCGTCTCGCCCGAGACGTCCAGGTCGTCGGACAGGAGCGCAGCAACGGCGGCCGCCCCGGCCCCCTCCACCAGCTGCTTCGCCCGTTCCAGGAGCAGCAGGATGGCCCCGGCAATCTCGCCGTCGGTGACGGTGACCACCTTGTCCACGTGCTCCTGAATGAGGCCCAGCGTAAGCTCGGAGATGCCGCCGGTCGCGATGCCGTCGGCGATGGTGTTGGCGTCGTCGATGGACACGGGGAAGCCCTTGTCGAGGCTCTCGGGGACGGTGGCGGCGCCTTCGGCCTGCACGCCCACCACGCGCACGTCGGGGGCCACGCCCGCCAGGGCGGTGCTGACGCCCCCGATGAGGCCGCCGCCCCCAATCGGCACGATCACGGTGTCGGCCTCGGGGACCTGCTCGGCCACCTCCAGGCCCAGCGTCCCCTGCCCGGCGACGATGGCCGGGTCGTCGTACGCGTGGACAAACAGGGTGCTGTCGTCCGCGGCCAGCTCGTGCGCCCGGGCCATGGCGCCCCGGAAGTCCTCGCCCGTCAGTTCGACATCGGCTCCATAGCCCCGGGTGGCGTCCACCTTGGCCTGGGGGGCGTTGCGAGGCATAATGATGATCGAGGGGAGCCCCACCGTCGTCGCGGCCAGGGCCACGCCCTGCGCGTGATTGCCCGCGCTGGCCGCCACCACGCGATCCACCGTCCCGGGCGCCACCTGCGACAGCTTGTTGTACGCGCCCCGTACCTTGAACGACCCGGTGCGCTGGAGGTGCTCCATTTTGAGCAGCACCGTGGCGTCGGCCCGCATCGACAGGGCGCGGCTGAAGTCGACGGGGGTGGTCTGCACGACCTCCGGATTGTCGTGGCGGCGACGGGCAGCGCAGATGTCTTCGAGCGTGACGGACATAGAAGCGAGGACGTGATGAGAAAAAACGCCGGTCGCAAGATAGGAAGGAGGCCGCGGGGCTCCAACCAGCCGCGTGCCTCGGCCGTCGACGATGAGGGCCGAACGCAACCAGATTTTCTCGAACAGTCCGGTGAGCCCGGAGTGCACGTATCCCCGGTATCGGCCGGGTCTTCCGATACTCGTTTTTACAGTTTCCGTATTGCATGCCCGCCGACCCCGAGACGCGCAAGTCAACCTTCACCATTTTGAGGCGGCTGGGCAGCGTGCTGGCCCCGTATCGGATGCGCGTGCTTGGGGTGGCGCTTCTCATCAGCGTTTCGGCGGCGCTGGAGGCGGCGGGGCCGCAGTTCGTGCGGTACGCGTTCGACGTGGTGATTCCCGACGGGAGCGGCACGTTGTTCCTGTGGTTTGGGCTTGCGTTTGCGGGGTTCTACCTGTTTCGGGCAATCGTGGAGTACGGGGGCATGTACTGGAGCTTCGCCCTCACGCAGCAGGTGGTGAGCGACGTGCGCATGCAGGCCTACGACCACCTGTTGACCCTGCCGGTCTCCCGCTTTGCCGACGAGCAGTCCGGCTCGCTCAGCTCGCGCGTCGTGAGTGACCCAAACGCACTGGAGGGCATGATCCAGGCGGCGGCCTCTCGGCTCTCCGGCCAGCTCGTGGCCATCGTGGTGGTGGCCGGCCTCCTGGTGTGGATGAACTGGCAGCTCGCCCTGGTCAACCTGGTGATCCTGCCCCTCCTGGCCCTCGTCACCTACTACTATCAGGAGCCGCTCCGCACCGCCTCCCGCAGCATCCGCGAGACGGTGGCCCGCCTGACGGCCACCTCCACCGAGGCGATCTCCAACATCCGGGTCGTGAAGGCCTTCGTGGGCGAGGAGCAGGAGCGCGAACGCTTCGGCGAACACAATCAGTCGTACGTCGACATCAACCTGGACCGCCGGAAGGACGTTGGCAAGATGGAGGGACTCATCAATGTGACGTCCAACTACGGGATCGGGGCCCTCTTGCTCGTGGGCGGCTGGATGGTGACGAACGGCAGCCTCACGCTGGGGGAGCTCACGGCGTTCATCATGTACCAGCGGCAGCTGCAGGGCCCAGTGCAGTCCGTCATGTTCTTCAACGACAAGCTGCAGGCGGGCATGGCGGCGTTGGAGCGGCTGTCCGATCTCGTCGACACCGACCCCGAGACCGGCGGCGACCGCGACGAGGTGCCCGTGGGGCCGGTGGAGCTGGAAAAGGTCCGCTTCACGTATCCGGACGCCGACGAACCAGCGCTGCGGGACCTGTCGCTCCGCATCGAGGCCGGAGAGACCGCGGCCCTCGTGGGCTCGTCCGGGGCTGGCAAGAGCACGGTGGCCAACCTCATCGGGCGCTTCTGGGACCCCCAGAAGGGCCGGGTCACGATCGACGGCATTGACCTGCGGTCGTTCGACCTGGAGGCCCTGCGGACACACGTTGCCCTGGTGCCCCAGGATCCAACGCTCTTCTCCGGGACCGTGGCGGACAACATCCGGTATTCCGACGCGGAGGCCCCCGACAAGGCGGTACGGCGCGCCGCCGAGATGGCCAACGCACACGACTTCATTGAGCGGCTCAGCAAGGACTACGATACGAGGATCGGCGAGCGGGGCGTGCGCCTGTCCGGGGGACAGAAGCAGCGGGTGGCCATCGCACGCGCCATCCTCGCCGACGCCCGCATCCTGCTGCTCGACGAGGCGACCTCGGACCTCGACAGTGAGTCGGAGGCGGTGATTCAGGATGCCCTCGACGGCCTCTTTGCGCGGGGCAGCCAACTCATTTCCATCGTCATCGCGCACCGGCTGAGCACCATCGAGGACGCCGACACGATTTTCGTGCTGGAAGAGGGACAGCTCGTGGAGCAGGGCACGCACGACGAGCTCCTGGCGCGGGGCGGACGCTACGCCGAGCTGTGGGCGCTGCAGCGCCGCGCCGACGTGACCCCGACCGCTCCTGAGGTCGGGACGGACATCGGATGATCTCGTTGAACGGCGGCCGGCTCGGTCCCGCAGTGCCTGCGCCGCGGGCCACGTCACCGGCAACTCGTTAGGCGAGAGGGGACCTGTGTGTCTACCGGCCCCATTGGTGCCCGACATCCGCTGCGTTTTCCATGTCTTTCCCTGTCCGCATGCTGGCCGTTGCCCTCGCCGGCGGCCTTCTCGCACCTTCCGCCCCCGCCCAGCCCCAAACCGATACCACCCTGACGTGGCGCAGCTACAGCGCCACGGGCACGACGCAGGTGCAGGTGTACCCCGGCCCGCCGGACGAGGAAGAGACCCATACGGTTGTGCTTCGGGAGCTGGCCGACAACCGCGGGCCCACAACGGTGGACGATCTGCAATACCTGGCCGATCTCGTCGGGCGGCAACTTAGGCTCGATCCCACGCAGGTGTACTGGGTCCTTCACTGGGGCGGGTTTTCCTTTGAGGGGGCCGACCCGGACAGCGACAAGGCCCTCTTCCTCCGCGCCACGTTTAACCGCACGTCGAGCGGCAACCTGAGCAGCCCGTACTGGAACGTGATCTCGGAAACGGACGTCCGCGAGCTGACCGATCGACGGTGGCGAGAATAAAAAAAAACACCGCCGATCCCGGCGTGGAGCCGAGACCGGCGGTGCCACCACTCATCGCTTCACCAGAGGAGGGGCCAGTCGGAAGAACGTCCGACGATGCCCTCCGTCCCACATCTACACAAACGACGGGCGCCCCGGAATTATTATGAGGGGCGCCTGGGCCACACGGGGCGGAAAACGCGGCGCACGGGCGGGGCCTAGGGCGCGAGGCGCTCGAGGGTCCAGTCGGTGTCGAGGGCGGGGCGGCGGTAGCGGAGGCGGTCGTGGAGCCGGTTGGGCCGGCCCTGCCAAAACTCGATTTGAAAGGGGTGCACGACGTAGCCGCCCCAGTGGGGCGGGCGAGGAATGGATTCCTCCTCGTCGTATTCCGCCTCTACGGCCGCGAGGTTCTGCTGTAGGTCGTCCCGGGTCTCCACGACCTGGCTCTGAGGCGAGGCCCACGCCCCAAGCTGGCTTCCGCGGGGGCGGCTGTGGAAATACTCCGTGGACTCGTCCTCGGGCAGGCGATCCACCGGCCCCTCCACACGCACCTGTCGCTCCAGGGGCGCCCACCAGAAGACGAGGGCCGCGTGGGGGTTCTGGCTGAGTTCGGTGCCCTTCTGGCTCTCGTAGTTCGAGTAGAACTGGAATCCTCGCTCGTCGAGGCCCTTCAGCAGCACGATGCGGGCGGAGGGGGTGCCATCGGCCCCGGCGGTGGCGAGGGTCATCGCGTTCGGCTCTTCCAGTTCCGCATCGAGCGCCGCGTCGAACCAGCTGCGAAACTGCTCCAGGGGGTCGTCGGCCACGTGCTCGCGGGTGAGGGCGGCCTTCGCGTACTCCTGACGCAGGTCGGCGAGGGAGGACATGAGAAGACAACAGGTTGTGCAACAAGCGAGCAGGAGCGCAACGGGTGCTCCACCCCCTCGTTTCCGGCGCGGGGAAACCGTTTCGGGGCGGTCACACGGGCCGGGACTACCGCCAGATTTCCATGCGGAGGCCACGGGCATTGCGCGGCGCGTCGGTGTCGGTCGGCGGGCAGCGCTCGGCCGTGCCGCGGTGGATCCGGCGGGCCGTCCAGCACGCCGCGTGGGCGTCGAGCACATCGTCGGCCCCGACGGAACCCTCCGCCAAGTCCGCCACGGCGTTTGCGACATTGGGAAATCCGTGCCGGTCTAAGAGGTCGAGCCGCGCCTGCCGGCCGGCGTCGGTGTGCTTGCTGTCGGCCAGGGGCACGTCGTCGTTCATCGCGTAGAAGGCCAGTTCGGGGTGCATCTCGCGGATGCGGTCCTGACGAGCCGGGGTGAGGGCGTCGGCAACCGCCCGCAGCCTGGGGAACAGATGGTAGGTCTGCTTCGAGAGGCCGGGGGCGTCCGGGCCGCTGGCTCGGTTGCGGCGCAGGGCTTCGTCGTAGGTGTCGGCCTGAAGGGCAGTGAATGCGGGCGGGGAAAACACACTGGCGCCTCGCGCCCGGCCCAGCAGGCGGCGCGCCTGTCGGTCGCACGTCCGCCCGCCGGGGGCGGCCCGGTCGGGCAGGCCCACGATCATGTCGAGGCCGAGG
>JBKHEM010000028.1:0-23608 GCA_046540815.1 Salinivenus sp. | reverse complement strand
GCAAGAGGCTGTACAAAAGCATCGAGGCGTGGCCCGCCGACAAGACGAAGCGGTCTCGGTCCGGCCAGTCCGGATCGGACGGGGTGTGCCGCAGGTGGCGCTGCCACAGGACGTATGCGACCGGCGCCAGGCCCATCGGGGTGCCCGGGTGTCCGCTCTGGGCCCGCTCCACCGCGTCGGCCGACAGGACCCGAATGGCATTGATTGTTTTCTGCTCGATGGACTGGTCTTCGATTGTCGGAAAATCAGGAAGGGTGTGAGCCATAGAGGGGATGTCGTTCGTGTTGGGTGAAAAGTATCGGGCGAGCGCCTGACTGCACCGGGATATTCTGTACAAGCGTGGACATGGCTTCTCATCCGTCGCCCGGCAGGGGCGTGTGAACGTAGGTGCCCGTTTCGGGTGCGGTCCGGGAAGGCATCGGCCGGAACCGGGAGGCGACTACCCCAATGACCCTCCTGGGCGCTGAGTTGGGGCGACGCACGCAGATGTTACGGTTTCATCCCGACCCTTCGGAGGACTTCCATGTCCAGTGTCATTTATCAGCCAGTAGGAGTATACACATCGAGCATATAAGACTCGATTACTTTTCCGTGATCCGTCCCCCCCACATCAGCCCGGTGCGGCGCGTAAGGCAAGCGGCGTTCGCGATCGCTGCACAGCCGCTTTCGACTGCAAAACCACAACAACACTATTGCTCCGTGAGGTGTCCCACGTTGGTCTCCGGAGCAATTCGGTGTTCTCCGTCCCGCAGCCCTCGTCCCGCTGCCCTCTATCCAAGCCGGCGGGGCGGCCAGGGCAAAGCGGCGGGTCCGCATCAGGCCCCGCGCCTCCGTACAGTCTGATCATGCGGTTCGAACACTCGATCACGCAGCCTCCACGCACAGGACGGTCGGCGCTCAACTAGTCCTGCGCTTCAACTGCGGACGCAGCCGGGAGTCCGAAGCGAAAAACCGTGCCCTCGCCCACGGTGCTCTCCACCTCCAGCGGCTGGTCGTGCAGCTCCAGAATGGTCTTCGCAATGGCCAGGCCCAGTCCCGCACCGCCCCGGTCGCGGTCCCGACTTTTGTCCACTCGGTAGGATCGCTCAAAAATGTAGGGAAGGTCGTCCTCTGGGATCCCGGGCCCGGTGTCGGCCACCGCCACGTTCACCTCGTCGTCGCTCCGCTCATCGTCCAGGTGCACGCGCACCCGTCCGCCGGCCGGAGTATACTGAATGGCGTTATCGATAAGATTCGAGAGGGCCCGCTCCACAAGTCCGATGTCCGCCGCCACCCGAACTCGGCGTTCCGGCAGTTCGATTCGAAGATCTACGCCCGCTTCGTCGGCCTGGGGATGGTACTGCATCACCACATCTTGCACCAACTCCGCCACTGGAAACGGCTCAATCGTAGGCTCTACCTGCTCGGTCTCCAGCTTTGAAAGCTCAAAAAGCTCATTCACGAGCGTATTGAGGCGTTTGGCATTGCGAAGGGCCGTCTTCACGTAGCGCTGACGCTCCGCGGGCGCAAGCTCCCCGTCCTTCATCGCAACCGTTTCCAAATAGCCCTGAATGGACGCGATGGGACTCCGGAGGTCGTGCGACACGTTCGCCACAAGCTCGCGCCGCATGCGGTCGGCCTGCCGGAGTTCCTCCATCGTGTCGGTCAGGGTGTCGGCCATGCGGTTGAAGCACTCGCCGAGGCGGCCCAGTTCGTCCTTCGTTTCCACTTCCACGCGGCGATCGAACTGCCCCTGCTCGAACTCTGCCACGATCTCCTGCATGGCGCGCAGGCGCTTCGTGAGGCGCCGGAAGAGCAGCAGGCCCACGCCCGCCGCGGCCAGTAGCACCGCGCCCAGGCCCCAGAGGGCCGTCTGCAAAATGTAGCTTTCCGCCACCATGCTCGCGACGGAGGCGTACTGCTCACTGCCCAGGATGACGTACAGGTAGCAGTCCTCCTGCCCCATGATGTCGATGTGTGCCGCCGAGAAGGGCTTTCGGACCCCGGCCCTCATCGGGTCGTCGCCCAGAATGGGAAGCTCGTCGCCGTCCATGAAGCGCCGGATGGGAGCACGGTCCACCTTGCGCTGCTCGATCTCTTCATCGGGAACGGCGAAGGACGCCTTCAGGGTGCCGTCTCGCTCCAGGAGGTAAATTTCAATCCGCCGATTGATGCCGGTCATGTCCTGAATAGCCGCCTCGATGGAGCGCGTGTCGATGCTGTCCCGAAGGGACGGTTCGATGCGCGAGACCATCTCGTCGGCGAGCGTGCGGTTGAGTTTCTGCTCCACCTCGTCGGCGTACTGCCGGGCTGCCCGCACGCCCAGGGTTGCCAGCACTACCCCGAGCGCCACAATCATCACCAGGAAAAGGGCGCTAAGCTTGGCGTAGAAGCTGTTGAACATGAAACCGGGAGGGATGCGTGGTGAGAACTCCGTACAGCGGTGCAGCTGTGGGAGCGGGAAAGATCAGAATCGAGGACGCGCATTGCGTCGGACGTATTGCGTACTGGTCCCCCGAAGTAAGCGCTTACGCATTACGAGATCCGCACTACGCTCCAAGCTCCTTTGGCTCGGCAAACCGGTACCCGACCCCCCACACGGTCTTCACGTACTGCGGCTCAGCGGGATCGGGTTCGATCTTGTTGCGCAGGCGGTTGATGTGCGTGTTCACCGTGTGGCTGTAGCCGCTGTACTGATAGCCCCATACCTCGTCGAGCAACTCGTCGCGGCTGTAGGCGCGGCCCGGATGGCGGGCAAACAGGAGCAGCAGCTCGTACTCTTTGCTCGTCAGCTCGACGGTCTTGTCCTGCATCGTCACGCGGCGCTTGGTCGGTTCAATACGGAGGTCGCCCACCGTAATCGGCTCCTCACCGTCTGTGTGCTGCGCTTCCTGGTCGACTTCAACGCGTCGGAAAATGGCCTTCACGCGGGCCAGCACTTCGCGAATACTAAAGGGCTTGGTGATGTAATCGTCGGCCCCCAGTTCCAGACCCAGCACCTTGTCGACCTCTTCGGTCTTCGCCGTGATCATCAGGATGGGGGTGGCCCGCTTCTCCTGCCGCAGGCGCCGGCAGATGTCGAATCCGTCGGTGCCCGGCAGCATGACGTCGAGCATAATCAGATCGTGGGTGCCGTGCAAGGCACGGTCGAGCCCCTCGTCTCCATTGTCCACCTCCTCCACGTGGTGCCCCTCGTCCCCGAGGTGAAGGGACAAGAGGTCGGCGATGTCGGGGTCGTCTTCGACGAGTAGAATTTCTTTTCCAGCGGAAGCGGGCACGGGCGCTGGGGGGGCGGTTTGGGGATCAATCGTCTTCGAATGAGTGAGGGCTGCCGCCGAAGTGTTACGCGCTTTTTCCTCATTCAACGGGCGCAATTTTTCAATTGCCCCTACTGGCACGGGATTCGAGCCGAAACGTGCCTGTTCCGCATTCGTAGACCGGATCGTTCATCTGTACGTGTAATGTCTCCGCCTTATGGCTTCCCCCACCACCCAAGACTGGCACCTCCGCTCGTGGCGCTCGAAAGAAGCGCTGCAACTTCCCACCTATCCGGACGCCGACGCGCTGGAGAGCACGCTTGAGTATGTCTCGGCCCTCCCCCCGCTCGTCACCTCGTGGGAAGTCGAAAACCTCAAGAAGGAGCTGGCCCGCGCGGCCCAGGGCGATCGGTTCCTCCTGCAAGGCGGCGAGTGTGCCGAGTCGTTTGCCGACTGCCGGGCCGAGGTCATCACGAGCCGGCTCAAGATTCTGATGCAGATGAGCCTGGTGCTCACCTACGGACTCAACACGAGCATCGTACGGGTGGGCCGCTTTGCGGGTCAGTACGCCAAGCCCCGCTCTTCGGACACCGAGACGCGCGACGGCACCACGCTGCCCAGCTACCGCGGCGACATCATCAACAGCCCCGAATTTACCGAGGAGGCCCGCCGCCCGGACCCTCAGCGCATGGTAGAGGCCTACTCCAGTTCGTCGCTCACGCTCAACCTCGTGCGGGCGTTGGCCGAAGGCGGCTTTGCCGACCTGCGGCACCCCGAGTACTGGGACCTCGACTTCATGGACCACTCCCCCCTGGCGGAGGAATACCACGCCATCGTCGACGCCATCGAGGACACGCTCGACTTCCTGGAGACGGTCACCAACGAAACGTTCGATTCTCTTGAGAGCGTCTCCTTCTACACGAGCCACGAGGCGCTGCTACTGCCCTACGAGGAGGCCCTCTCCCGCACCGTGCCGCACAAGACGGGCGTATACAACCTGGGCACCCACCTTCCGTGGGTGGGCAAGCGCACCAATCAGCCCGACAAGGCCCACATCGAGTACGCCCGCGGAATCGAAAACCCAGTGGGCCTGAAGGTGGGGCCCGACATGACCCCCTCGCGGCTCAAAACGCTGATCCGCACCCTCGATCCGGAAGACGAGCCCGGCAAGCTCACGCTAATCTCTCGCCTCGGCGCCGACACGATCGGCGACCGCCTGCCAGCTTTGGTCCGTGCCGTTCAGGACCTCGGGCACTCGGTGCTCTGGATTGCCGACCCCATGCACGGCAATACCGAAAAGACCGCAGACGGCACCAAGACGCGCCGCTTCGACAAGATTCTCGGCGAGCTGGAGCAGGCATTTGACGTGCACGCGGCCGAGGGCTCGCACCTGGGGGGCGTGCACTTTGAGCTCACCGGCGAGGACGTCACCGAGTGCATCGGCGGCGCCCGCGGCCTCAGCGTGGAGGACCTGGAAAACGCCTACAAGTCGCGCGTCGACCCCCGCCTCAACTACGAGCAGTCGCTGGAGATGGCCTTCTCGGTGGTCCGCAAGTACCGGCAGCTCCACGGATAGGACTGTAGGGGGGATGGGTAGAAGAGTCGATGTTTTCCTCTCTCCCCCTCCACGCATCCACACCTGTACCCGTGCCTCCTTACAGCGAGATCGCAAATTCCTCGTCCGGGGTGAGCGAGCGGGCAAACGCTGTGAGAAGCCGAATGCACTGCTCGATGTCGTCCGTGTCCACGACCTCGACGGTTGAGTGCATGTACCGGATGGGCACGGACACCAGACCGCTGGGCACTCCGCTGCGGGTTGTGTAGATCGAGTCGGTGTCGGTGCCGGTGCGGCGGCTGCTGGGCTCGTGCTGAACGGGAATGTCGGCCTCCTCGGCCACCTGCAGAAGCCGCTGCACAACCTGCGGATGGGTGGAGGTGCCGTGCGTAACGGCCGGTCCGCCGCCCATTTTCACCTTTCCGTGCTCCGTGCTGCTGATGCCGGGCGAGTCGGTGGCGTGCGTCACATCAAAGGCCACGGCGAGGCTCGGCTGCAGTCGGTGCGAGATCATTTTTGCCCCGTGCCCCCCAATCTCTTCCTGCACCGAATTGGCCGCCTGCACGGTCCAGGCCGGCGGCTCGTCGGACAGGCGCTCAATCACCTGCGCGATGATGAAGCCGCCCAGACGGTTGTCGATGGCCCGGGCCGTAATGCGGCCCTCCGTCAGCTCGGTCGGCGACACGTCGAACACCATCGGATGCCCCACCCGGATCCCACGGTCGTGGACCCCGTCCTTGTCCTCGGCCCCGATGTCGACGAACAGCTCGTGCACCTTGGGCACGTTCTCGTTGGTCGTGTCGCGGATGTGGATGGCCGTGTTGCCCACCACGCCGGTTACGGGCCCGTCGTCGCCCAGGATGCGGACGCGGAGGCCGCGGGCAATGGCCCGGTCCGAGCCCCCGATGCGCGTGACGTAGATGAAGCCCTCGTCGGTGATGTGGCGCACCATGAAGCCAATTTCGTCGACGTGGGCGTCAAGCATGAGCGAGGGCGCCCCGTCGCTGTGCCCGTCCAGTGTGGCCCAGGCCGTGCCGTAGGCGTCGGTCTCCAGGGCATCGGCGTGGGGCCGCACATAGTCGGCCCACACGCGCTGGCCCGGCGTCTCGAAGCCGGTGGGACTGGGCGTATCGAGCAGGTCGAAAAAGAAGGATTTTGCGTCGTCGGTCATGCGGGGCGTACAGGTTGATCTAAGACGTTGAATCGGAGGGCCGTGTCGTCGGGCTGTGATACAGCGGACCGCCTCGGCAGGTTCGGCCTCCGATCTTGCCAAATGTTTCGGTTCCCGAACAACCTCCGGCAGCTTGCGCGTTTGGTACCACCGTGTTTTTGCCTATATTAGGTTCGGGACGACAGCTGCTCCACCCGTTTCCTGCTCTGCTTTTTTCACGCACCCCAGCTCTCTTATGTCGAAGAAGACGACAGATCGCACCTATCACATGCTCATCGTGGAGGACGACCCCGACATCCTCATGGGCCTCGAAGAATATTTCGATCTGGAGGGGTACGAGGTCGAAACCGCCGAGGACGGGGACACGGCCCTCGAAAAGATGCAGGAGATGGACGCGTGCGACGTGGTACTCCTGGACGTGATGCTTCCCGAAAAGAACGGGTTCGAGGTGCTGGAGGAGTCGCAGGAAATGGGCTTCAGCGCCCCCATCCTCATGATTACGGCCCGGGGCGAGCAAGAAGCGAAGCTAAAGGGCTTTGGCCTCGGCGCGGACGACTACGTCACGAAGCCATTCAACGTGGAGGAGCTGGCCGCCCGCGTGAAGGCGATTCTACAGCGCACCATGCCGCCCTCCGAGGCGCCGATGGACGTGTACGAGGTGGGCGACGTGGAAATCAACTTTACGACTCACGAGGCGTACCGCGGCGACGAGGAGGTGGACTTTACGGCCCTGGAGTTCGACATCCTCCGCTACCTGATTCAACACGAGGGGCGCACCGTCACACGCAAGCAGCTGCTACGCGACGTGTGGGGCATCGACGAAAACATCATCACCCGTACGATCGACCGCCACATGGCGTCGGTTCGCAAGAAGATTGAGCCGGACCCGTCTGCCCCCACCTACATCGAGACCGTGTACGGGATCGGGTACCGCTTCGAGAACGACTAGGCGCCGGAGAGAAGGCGGCTGCCCAGCCCCGCCGGCGCATGGCGCAGGGTCCCGTCAGGCCGCCTCCTCCGCGGACTCCACGCGACGCGCTCGTTCCAGCTTGTAGCCGATGCCGTAGACGCTCTGAATGGGCCAGGCATCCTCGTCCTTCCCGTCCATGACGTCGCGCAGGGCATTGACGTGTCGGTCGATGGTGCGCGTCTCCACCTCCGCCGGGAGGTCCCACACGTCTCGAAGAATTTGCTCGCGGGTGGCCGTGCGGCCGCGCCGACGTAGCAGGTAGGCTAGCAGGCTGTACTCCAGATCCGTCAGACCGACGGGCTCGCCGTCGCGGGTGACCTCGTCGGTGTCAAGGTTGACCCGGAGTCCCCCCACCTCAAAGACGCCGCCTTCTTCGTTCACCTGGGCCTCGCGCCGCAGCAGCGCATCGATGCGAGCTAGCAGCTCCTCGGTTTCGAACGGCTTGGTTAGATAATCGTCGGCCCCGACCTGAAAGCCCCGCATTTTGTGTTCGTGGTCTCCGAGGCCGGTAAGCATCAGCACCGGCGTGCGCACGCCGTCTTCCCGCGCCCGGCGCAGGACCTCAAAGCCGGTCCGATCCGGCAGCTTGGCATCGAGAACAATGAGGTCGTATCCCGGGAGCCGAGTGGCCTCTTCCTGTCCCGTCTCTCCGTCTTCGGCCAGCGTGACTTGGTAGCCTTCAGATTCCAGATAGAGGGCGAGGCTGGTGCTGAGCTCGCTGTCGTCCTCGACGACGAGGAGATTAGGGCCTTCTAGCGAATCAGACATGGGGGATCGGAAATCGAGTTATATGGAGAGGATGCCTCATGGCCCATCGATAGAACACGGGGCCGAAAGGAATCAAGATCTGAACGCCGGGCCCAGGAACATGTGTCCCCGCCGGTTCTCCGGGCCTGTAAATCTTCGGAAACGTTCTCGTCCGTCCCGGGGGCGCCGAGTTGTCCTTCACACTATCCGTGGACGACAGCTAGTGGCTTCAGTCGGGCCACCTTGCTGGCCAGCCGGGCACCGGCGACCGTCTCGACGACTGCATCGATGTTTTCTTTGATTTTGACGCCTCCAGCAGACGTCGATTGGTCGCTGGCGCGCACGTGAACGCCTTCCTCTATTTCTTCTTCCAGGGGCACACGCTCGGCGTGATGGTTGGCTTCGTGGCGGCTCATGGTGCGGCCCGCGCCGTGACATGCGGAGCCGAAGCTCTTTTGCATTGCGTCGCGCGTAGCGAGCATAACCCACGAGGTTTCGCCCATGCTGCCAGGCACGAGCACCGGCTGCCCCAGGGCTCGGTAGGGAAGTGAAATGCCCGGGGTGCCGGGCCCGAAGGCTCGGGCGGCTCCCTTCCGATGCACGTAGCACCGCATCTGTTTGCCTTCCACCTGGTGCATCTCCACCTGCCCCAGGTTGTGCGCCACGTCATAAACCGTCTTCAGGCGTTGTCCCGCCCCGTCGAGTACGTCGTCAAAGACCTCCCGGACGCGATGCGCCAGCACCTGCCGGTTGGCATAGGCGTAATTCGCAGCTGCCCGCATCGCCCCCATGTAATCCTCGGCCTCGCCCGATTCGAGCGGCACGCAGGCAAGGTTCGGGTTCGGGGGGTGCATGTCGTAAGAGAGGGCGGCCTCCTGAAACTTCTCGATGTAGTCGGCACACACCTGTCGACCGTATCCCCGCGAGCCACAGTGAATTTGGGCCACGAGCGTGCCCTCCTTCAGGCCCATGGTGACGGCCGCGGCGCGGTTGAAAACCTCTTCGACGGCGTTAATCTCGATAAAGTGTTCGCCCCCACCCAGCGTGCCGAGTTGTTGAGCCCCGAGTGCACGGGCCGTACTGCTTACCTTGCCGGGATCCGCATCGTTGAGGCGGCCGCCCTCCTCGGCCCGGACCAGGTCGTCCTGCTGCGCCATGTCCTTCCGCAGGGCCCACTGCGCCCCGGACTGCGCCACGTGGTCCACTTCGTTCTTCCCGATTTGAAGAGAGCCCTCCGCGTCCGTCCCGCTGGGAATACGATCCTTCAACGTGTCGGCCAGCACCTCGAACAGGCCCTCCGCCTCCTCCAGGCCAATGTCCGACCCGAGCAGGCGCACGCCCGTGTTGATGTCGTGCCCAATGGCACCGGGCGCAATACTGCCCACCGGCCATTTCGAGACCGCCACGATGCCAACGGGGGCGCCCTGCCCGCTGTAGACATCGGGCATCACGACCAGGTGACCAACCAGACCCGGCAGCATCGCCGTCTCGATGGCCTGTGCAATCGCCTCCCCGGAGAGGATGTCGTCGATGAGCTCCTCATTGGCAATGATGCGCACCGGAACGCGCATGTCCTCTCGGAACGACTCGGATATTTCCCAGGTGAAGTCGTCGATCCGCGTTACGTCCGTACGTTCCATAGGCTCACACTGGCGTGCGCACAGACTGGCAGGGGCAAAATGCAGCCTTTTGCGCCACGTCTCATCTTTTTTGTATGACGGCGACAGGGATTTTTGAACCGGGGCGGGAATTTCAGTGTTCCTGTCCCCCTCCACAGGAGATGGTATCGTCCGGAAGAGGGCCAGCCGTCGCCTTCCCCGAATCGCCTCCGTCCTCGCTAGGCCTGAGCAGGGCGTTCCGCCGGCGCCGCCTCCTTCGTCGTCGCCGCGTCCGCTCCGCCCACCTCGTGAATCCACCCCCCGCCCAGTACATCGTCCCCGTCGTAGAGCACCACGCTCTGTCCCGGCGTGATGGCCCGTCGGGGCTCAGCAAAGGCCACCTTGAGCGTGTCGTCCTCGGGCTGCCACACGAGACACCCGGCCCCATCGTCGTTGTAGCGGATGGTGCCCCAGGCGGGCCGCTCCTCCTCGATGGCCGGCTCCTTGACGAGGTTGATCTCGCGCGCCGTGAGCGTCTGCTCCAGCAGCTCTTCCCGCGGCCCGACGGTAATGGTGTTTGTTTCCGAGTCAATATCGGTGACATAGACCCGCTCGCCGAGGGCGAGCCCCAGCCCGCGGCGCTGTCCGATGGTGTAAAACGGATAGCCGTCGTGCTCCCCAACCACCGTGCCGTCCTTGAGGACAAACGTGCCACCACTCACCTCCTCTTCCAGGCCGTCAACGTGATCCTTCAAAAACCGCGGGTAGTCGTTATCCGGAATGAAGCAGATTTCGTAGGAGTCGGGCTTGTCGGCCACATCGAGCCCAAAGTCCTCGGCCATTTGTCGAATCTCGGGCTTCTCGTACTCGCCGAGGGGAAAGATCGACCGCGCCAGGTGCTCTTGCGGCAGGCCCCAGAGCGCGTAGCTCTGGTCCTTGTTTCGATCAACGCCCCGGCTCAGCAGGTAGCGATCCCGCTCCTCGTCGTAGCGAACGTTGGCGTAGTGTCCTGTGGCAATGTATTCGCAGTCCAGGTCGTCGGCGCGCTTTAGCAGGGCGGCCCACTTGATGTGCGTGTTGCAGAGCACGCACGGGTTGGGGGTACGGCCCGAGAGGTACTCGTTCGTAAACCGCTCAATCACCCAGTCGCCAAACTCCTCCCGGATGTCGACGATGAAATGCGTGAACCCGTACTTGGTGGCCACCGCACGGGCGTCGTTCATCGACTCCAGCGAACAACACCCGATCTCTTTTCCATCCCGTCCGCCGCTGGTCGAGTAGTCCCACGTCTTCATGGTAATGCCCACCACCTCGTAGCCGCGCTCGGCCAGGAGGACAGCAGTCACGGAGGAGTCAACGCCGCCACTCATGGCGACGAGCACGCGTCCCTTCTTGCTCATAACGACGGACGGAAATTGCTTTGGTAAAAACCTACGATTATGGACCTGTGTCAACCCTCTTTTTCGGGAGGGCGTTCCGCTTGCCCGCGCGTACAGCGGTCCGTTGGCCTCTCCGGACGCTCTTTAGATAATATTCGCTTGTACCGCGAACCGGACAGAGGGATGTTATAAGCACTCGGATTTTCTTATCGGACCCCCCTTCCTTCTATGGCCTCTCCGTCTACGTCCCGCAGCACCGTTACCACGCCCCTCGCCCCCGCCGCCATTGGCCCGTACAGCCAAGGCATTTTGGTGGACGACCGCCTCTACGTGTCCGGCCAAATTGCGATTGATCCAGAAACGGGGAGCATGGTCGGCGGCTCTGTCGAAATGGAAACGGAACGGGTGCTCGACAACATCGGGGCGGTGCTTCAGGCCGCCAGCATGTCGTTCGAGAACGTCGTGCGCTGCGAGGTCTACATGACCGACATCGACGACTATGGCCAGATCAACGAAGTCTACACGCGCTACTTCAACGAGCAGCCGCCCGCTCGTCAGGCCCTCGAGGTGTCGGAGCTGCCGCGCGGGGCCCGTGTCGAAATCTCGTGCATTGCCGTTCGGTAATTCCCAGCGCTACACGCCCTCAACCTCGAGTCGATAATACACCACCAATTCCACAGCGTCCTGGTCTGGGGAATCGGGCACGTTGCTCGGGTCTTCGACCTCAAGACGCAGAAATGAGGGCACGGCTCCGTCCCGTACGACTGGTGTTACGTCCCGGGTCGTAACCGGAAGGGAGACAAATCGCTGGGTCGTTTCGAACTGGCCGGCCGCAATCCGAGGACCAGTGGCATCGTTTCCGAGGTACACCTCCGCCCCGAGGAGGTAGGAGAAGACGTTTGGTGTCGCCACCGCTTTTGGATTGGTCGACGCGTCTTGGGTGGGAGAAGAGATGCGCTCCAGCGTCACGCTGTCGATCCGCGCGGACACCACGTCGCTTCGCTCAAAGCCGTTCTCCCGGAGCACCGACTCCAAATCGTCGGGATTCAGGGACGCGGCCTCCACCTCATCATTTTCGTTCAGATCGTCCGACGTGTACCGAATCTCGTACTTGACGGTGGGCGGCTCGGGCGAGTCGGCGTTGAGCACGGCCGTTGTGGGGCCGCTCGTGTCGCATCCGAGCACCGTGAATATCAGAAGGACGCCGACAGTCGCGACGGCGGGCCGGAGAGAATCCATGACGATCATCGTAGCTAGGCAGCGTATGGGGGACGGGAGGGGATAGCCGCCCGAACGAGCATCCTGGTCACACGAAAGCACCGTCAAACCAGCGGCCGTGAGTCGAGCATCACTCGCTTTGCGCCACAATGCCCTTTTCGTACTGTTCCTTGTAGGTCCGGACGGCCCGGAAGAGGGCGCTGGCCAAATACGTTTGCCCGCGATCGCTCTTGAGGTAACGGGCCTCCTGCGGGTTGCTTAAAAACCCGAGCTCCACGAGCACTGCCGGCATGGAGGCGCTCCAGAGCACGTAAAACCCGGCCTGGTGCACCCCCCGGCTCTTTCGTTGCACCCGCTCCTCAAACTGACTCTGAACGACGGCTGCCAGCTGTTCGCTCTGCCGCATATAGGCGCTCTGCGTGAGGGTCTGGCGCACGAGGTCTTGCTCGTCGTACTGCTCATACCGCTCGGTATTCTCCTCGTAGCGGATGACGCTGTTTTCTCGCTCCATCACCTCGCGTGCGGCCTCGCTTTTGGAGGGGCCCAGGAAATACGTCTCCGTTCCCCGGGCCGAAGAGGCGCGGGCGGCATTTACATGAAGCGAGAGAAAGAGCTTTGCCTCGGCCTGATTGGCTTTCTGTCCTCGTTCCTTTAGGGGAATGAAGCGATCGTTCGTGCGCGTGTACTCCACATTCACGTCCAGTCGGTTTTCAATATATTCTCCCAGCTTACGCGCCACATCGAGGACAATGTCTTTTTCCTGCGCCCCGTGGCCCTTGGCACCCGGGTCCTTGCCGCCGTGTCCCGCGTCAATAACGACCGTGTCGAACTGCCATCGCTCGCGGGCTTCTTCCGGTACGCCCGATGGGACTGGGCCGGTGGGAGTGGGTGGCGACGCCGTGTCCGGAGAGGAGGCAGGCGCCTCGGCATCAGCGACCGGGCGGTCCCCTTCGTACGAGAGGTTCAGCAGCAGGTCCGAAGACGCCCCATCCCGGTACGCCTCTACATTCAGGGGACGCTCGGACGACAGGTGAAAACGAATCACCAGATGCCCGTCGTTTCGGACCACCGTGTACCGCTCGACGAGGTCCGACGACTCCGGGGGCTCAAAGTCAGCGTGGCGTCGGGTGTTGTAAAGGGTCCATTCCAGGGTTTTTTCGTCGGTGCGGCGCGGCATGCCGTAGGCCTTCACCGGGGAGGTGCTCTGGACTCGGACTACGTAGCCCTCTCCGTCGGACCGGGACGTGACCGAAAGGTCGGTGAGAAGGGATTCGGCCTGCACCGGACCCGTGCTTCCAAGAAGCAGGGCCAGCACAAGCCACACCCCGATGCGAACCGCGCGTCCGAACGCCCGGCTCTCGTTCTCCCACTGTACACAACCGATACAACGTACCATTGCTCAACGAAACCCACCGAGAAGAGGCGACGTGCGAGGTCGGTACGGCGCCGCTGCGCAAACCCCCTCTGCGCGTCCAGCCCTTTTCTTCCGACCCATTGCCCTCACATGATGGGCATCGGCACACTTAAAGTAAAGGATGAAGTGTCACTTTTCTCATCCTCGGCGGGACTTACTGACCCGGACTTTCGCCGACGAGCTGCTGAAGGCGATGGTCAATCATGGTGTTTCGCATCTCCTCGCGCTTCTGCATGCGCCGCTGTAGCTCCTGAATCTTGCGCTGGAGCCGATCGATTTCTTGGCGATGGTTCTCTTGTTTAATTTCGAAGAGTTCGTTGAGCATCGAGTGGAGGGAGTCGGTCTTGGCCTCGCGGGCGTCTCCCTCGGGAAGCATGCGCACGACGCGGGCCAGCTCCTGGGCTTCCTGCTCCATTTGACGCTCGCGCTGGAGGCGCTCATACAGCTCTCGGCTCGACTCCTCCACGTCCCGTATGTATTCCTCTTGTGCCGATGCTTCATCGCGGGCGTCCTCGTCCGGTCCGCTGGGCTCCGGAACCTCTCGCTGGCTCTCTCCCCCCGACTGCGCCGCCGCGGCCGTGGTGCGCCCTGCCGATTCGCTCGTAATGGGCACAAGGCCGCTGTCCGAAACTGCTACGAGACGCCCGTTTAATTCCACAACGGGTCGCTGTATGCCTTGAAACTGGTAGCTTGCATTCAAACCCTCAAGCTCCAGTCCGGCGGGCAGCTGCTCGTTGTCCAGGGCCTGGCCGTCCACGTACACCGTGCCGTCGCGGACGTCTAAGGTACGCGTTTGCTGGGCCAAAGCGGACGCGCCGAGCCCCGTCCACAGTACGGCAACCACGAGGACGGCATGGCCGAGGCGAGAACGCAAAAGAGCGTGGGGCACGAGAGAAAAAAACATTTCGATTGGGCGATCACCAGGAACGCAGCGAGGCGAACGGGGGCCGTCAGGGACGGGATTGCACGGGCTGGAGACCTCCGTCCCACGTTTCGATTTGACTCTGAGATTGAAGGCGTTCGATGCGACTGTGGAGGCGAATCAGCTCGTCGCGACCATCCCACGCGGGAATGGCCTGCTCGTCGCCACTCGCCCCTTCGGCGGCCGGCTGGGAGGGTGCATTCGCCACGGTGCTGGGGGCCGCGCCTTCATCGTCCAGGTCTCCGGAGACGGCCCACCACCCAATGCCGGCCATTAGTACGACGGCAATGGCCGCACTGATGCCCTGGAGTCGACGCGTCCACCGGGCCTCCGAGGCGCGCGGCGGGCGGTTGGGGGCCGGAGCCCGGTTGGCGGACGTTGCCTGTTGGCTTGTACTTTGGGCGGCCGCCGCGGCCCGCGCCACCACACGGTCCACCACTTTCGGGTCGGGGGAGCGCGCCGGCCGGCGGTCCAGGGCCTCCTTCGTCTCCCGAAGCGCCTCGTACTCGCGGTACAGGGACGCGTCCTCGCCCCGCCCGCGCTGGGGCGCCACGGCGGCATCGTCTTCGTCGTAGAGATACTGAATAAAGCGTAGCCGATCGTCCATAGGAAAAAGGGGTCGTCTGCACAAAAGTGCGGTGCCGGATGCTATGAGTTTGGCGTCCCCGCAAGGGACGTCTTGTCGGATTTCTCCATCATTTTCCGGAGGTTTTTGAGGGCGTAGCGCATGCGACCGAGGGCGGTGTTGATCGACACGTCCTGGAGTTCTGCTATTTCGCGGAAGGTAAGGTCCGTCTCCTGGCGGAGGAGCAGCACCTCGCGCTGCTCCGGGGCCAGCTGCTCGATGTGTTCGTCGAGCCACTCGCGCTGCTCCGTCCGGTGCAGTTGTTCATCGGCGGAGGGGGCATCGTCCTCCAATGTATCCCAAAAGGAGCGTCCCCCCTCCGGCTCGTGGGGCACGTCCACCCACTTTTTCTGTTTGCGCGTGTGATCGATGGTGGCGTTGCGGGCGATGCTCATGACCCAGTTGAGCCACTGCCCCTGCTGGGTGTAGTCCCCATTCTGCATCGCGCCGATGACCCGCTCGAAGGTTTCCTGAAACAGGTCGTTTGCCGTGGCCCGGTTTTTTACCATGCCCATCAGGTATCCGAAGATGCGATTCTGGTGTCGCTCGACGAGCTGGCGGAAGGCCCTCTCGTCGCCATTCTCCAGATACGCCGTTACCAGTTCCTCGTCGGAGGGCTGCATGCGCGGTCCCACTCAATGAATTCGGCCGAAAATGGAAGGGGGACGGTGCAGGGGGTAAACGAGTCGTTCGACCCGATTATTGCCCTCCTGCAGGGTCCCGAAAACGAAGTGACCCAAAGCACGGATCTGAAAGGGTTCTACCTTAAGCGTCGGGGGGAGTTCGCATTCTGGGACGGAGCAGTTGCCGCAACGGACCGGACGCGGGGATCGGGCGGGGTCCACCGCACGGCGCTGTTTGAATGCCGGAACCGAACGCCGGCCTTTACAGCACCATCTCCACCACGTCGCGCAGGGACGCGGCGCCGGCCACCTCCAGGTCGTGCGAGCCCACCACTCGGTCAAGGTTGTTTTCGGGAATGACGGCCCGCTCAAATCCAAGCTTGGCCGCCTCCTTGAGGCGGGGCTCGATCTGGCTGACGGTGCGCACCTCGCCCCCAAGGCCCACCTCGCCGATCAGTACCGACCCGGTGTCGGACGGAATGTCGCGGAAGGAGGACGCGGCCGCCAGGGCCACGCCCAGGTCTACTGCCGGCTCGTCGAGCGTCACGCCGCCGGCCACATTGATAAAGACGTCGTGGTCGCTGAATGCGAGGCCGACGCGCTTTTCGAGCACGGCCAGCAGCATCTGCAGCCGCTGCGACGGAAAGCCGGTGACGGTGCGCTGGGGCGTGTTGTAGGAGGTGGGGGTGACGAGCGCCTGGATTTCGACGAGGATGGGGCGCGTGCCCTCCAGCGAGCACACGACGGTCGACCCGCTCACCCCGTACCCGCGCTCCGACAGAAACAACTCGCTGGGATTGGGGACCTCGTGCAGGCCGTCCTCTCGCATTTCGAAGACGCCAATTTCATTTGCCGCCCCGAAGCGGTTTTTCACGCTTCGCAGAATCCGGTAGGCGTGGTGCTGATCGCCTTCGAAGTAGAGGACGGTGTCCACCATGTGCTCCAGCACACGCGGCCCGGCGATGGTGCCTTTTTTGGTGACGTGGCCCACCAGGAAGGTGGAGAACTCCTGCTCCTTCGTCATTTTGAGGAGCGAGGCGGTGCTCTCACGCACCTGGCTGACCGAGCCGGGGGCGCTGGAAAGGTCGGGGCGGTAGATGGTCTGGATGGAGTCGACGACCAGCAGGTCGGGCTCCACCTCCTGCACCGCGTCCCCCACCTGCTCGACATTCGTCTCGGCCAGCAGGTACAGCGTGTCCGAATCAACGCCGAGCCGCTGGGCCCGCAGCTTCACCTGCCGCTTCGATTCCTCCCCGGTGACGTAAAGAATGTCGCGCCCCGGGAGGTAGCCGCCCAGCTCGGTCATGAGGGTGCTCTTGCCAATCCCAGGATCCCCCGCGATGAGGCTGAAAGAGCCCTGCATAATGCCCCCGCCCATCACGCGGTCGAATTCGGCGACGCCGGTCGTCAGCCGGGCATCCGTGCCTAGCTCCACCTCCGTCAACCGCTCGGGCTGGGCCTCCGCTCCGCCTCTGCCGGATGCCCCGTTGGAAGACGTTTTGGGCACACGAGCCTCCACGTCCGACGGGGCCTCTTCCTTGACCAGCGTATTCCAGGCGCCGCAGCCCTGGCACTTGCCCATCCACTTGTGAGCCTCGTGCCCGCACTCTTGACAGACGTACCGGGGATTGGAGCGTGCCATCGAACAGCGTCCGAATTAGATGGAAGGATCTCGACGGAAATGATGCCGGGCGCCGGCGGCTTGTCTTCATTCTTCGCCTGGGCCAAAGGAACCTCGGCCTCAAATCGCGTGTGCATTAAGCGCCTTTGGGTTGAATACGCCCGCGGGCCCGTTGTTGTCCCCGGACGCGACGGTGGGGAGCGGCCGCTCGGTTTCCCCGCGGCGTCTCCCCTCGCGACTCTTCCGTACCCAGTGCCTGTTCGTCGCACGTGTCTGCCCTCTTCGAGTTTTTAGTCTCGCCCCTGCGCGCTCTCGGTCGGTACGCCTTGTTGATGGGACGGGCGGCCGCCTCGATTGACGAACTCCGAACATACTGGAGCAACATGTTCGACCAAATGGTGCGCATCGGGATCGACTCGATTCCGATCGTGGCCTTGGCCGGAGCGTTCTCGGGGGCCGTGCTCACGGTACAGACCTCGTACCAGCTGCAGAGCCCCTTTATTCCGGAGTCCATCATCGGCTCTATCGTAGTGCCGTCCATGATGCTGGAGCTGGGCGTAGTGGTTACCGGATTCATCCTGGCCGGGCGCGTTGGCGCCCGGATCGCCGCCGAGCTCGGAACCATGCGCGTCTCGGAGCAGATCGATGCGCTGGAGGTGATGGGGCTCAACTCCATCGGCTTTCTCGTCCTGCCCCGCGTGCTGGCCGGCGTCCTTATGTTTCCGGTACTGTACGTAACTGCGTCCACCATCGGCATCGGGGGCGGCATGGTTGTTGGGCACGTCGGCGGGTTTATCACGATTGGCGAATTTTTGGACGGGGCGCGGCAGTTCTTTAAGCCGTTCGATCCGTTCTTTGGCCTGATCAAGGCGGTCACCTTCGGATTTATCGTGACGTCCATCGCCTGCTATAAAGGCTACTACACAACCAGCGGGGCCGAGGGGGTGGGCGACAGCACCACCGAAGCGGCCGTCCTGAGTTGCGTCTTTATTCTCGTGGCCGACCTCGTGCTGGCGATCACGCTGCTGTAACCACGCGTGGACTCAATCCCCGAACTGGCTTGCCCACGATCAGTACGGCTCATGTCCCGGTCCGTCGGCCTGCCCTTTCGCTTTGCCTTCCGATCCGATGATCCGAATTGAGCATCTTTCCAAAAGCTTCGGCTCGCTTGAGGTCCTGAACGACATCTCGTTTGAGGTGCGCGACGGGGAGACGCTCGCGGTCATCGGGCGCTCGGGCTCCGGAAAGAGTGTGTTGATGAAGCACATGGTGGGCCTGCTCACTCCTGATTCCGGGCACATCCATGTCGATGAGCACGACCTCTGCTGCGTCGAGTACGAGAGGCTGCGTGACCTGCGCAAGCGGTTCGGGGTGTTGTTCCAGGGCGGCGCCCTCTTCGACTCGATGAATACGTTTGAGAACATCGCTTTTCCGCTTGAATATTTTTCTGACAAAACATCGAGCGAAATCGAGGCCCGTGTCAAGGAGTGCCTGAACCTGGTTCGGCTGGAGGGCGTGGGTCCCAAGAACCCATCGGACCTCTCGGGGGGCATGCGGAAGCGAGTGGCCCTGGCGCGGGCCATTGCTCTGGCCCCGCGGTACATCCTGTACGACGAGCCCACGAGCGGCCTGGACCCGGAGACGTCCAACACGATCAACGAGCTTATCAGCCAATTGAGCACCGACCTGAATGTAACCAGCGTCGTGGTCACGCACGATATGCACTCGGTGCTGACGACCGCCGACCGCGTGGCTTTTCTCCACGACACCCACCTGCACTGGATTGGGCCCGTGGAGGCCCTCCACGACCGCCCCGACCCCGTGCTCGACGAGTTCGTGCGGGCCAGCGAGTACCACCTCGGCGACACGTCTCCGTCCGTGACCATGCCTCGGGGCTCGTAGCGTCCCGTCGTCCGCCCGCCCTTTTCATGTTCTCCTCCCCATTGCATGCAGTACAGCAACGAACTTAAGGTCGGCGTCGCCCTGCTCCTGTCGGCCCTCATTTTCTTTGCCGGCCTTCGCTTCTTTCAGGACCTGCCCATCTTTCAGGGAAGCTATACGCTGAAGGCCACCTTTGAGGAGGCCAGCGGCCTCAGCGAAGGAAATCCGGTGGAGATGAAGGGGGTGAATATTGGCACGGTTCAGTCGGTCCGGCTCGATCAAGATGAGCAGATGGTGCACGTGCAGCTACGAATTGACGAGGACATCCGTGTACCGGAGGGATCGAGTGTTCGAGTGACGGGCTTTAGCGGCGTGACGGGAATCCGCCTCGTCATCCAGCCCGGCCCCTCGGACAATCCGCCGGTCGCAGAAGGGTCCACATTGTCGCCGCCGCCACAGGGCACGGTGCTGGAGCGCCTCTCGGACCAAGCCCCCGCCTTGGCCGCAAGAGCCGACAGTGTCCTCGGCTCCACAAACACGACGATGAACGCACTCAGCGAACAACTCAACAATCCAGACAGCGACCTGCGGGGCTCGCTCCAGGCCCTTCGCCGCGCGGTGGAGGATGTGGAGTCGATCACCGAGGCCGAGAAGGAATCCGTCCGGCAGTTGCTCCAAAATCTGGAAGCAGTGTCGGGCGACCTCCGCGCATTTTCCGACTCGCGGGGCGACTCGCTGGGCGTAGCGGTCGACCGCCTGAACCGCTCGCTGACACGCCTGGACCGGAGCCTCGCCTCGTTCGAGCAGTCCACTGCGACCCTCGACAAGATTACGACCAAGATCGACGAGGGGGAAGGCACAATGGGCCGCCTCGTCAATGATCCGTCCCTTTACAACCGGATGGACTCGGCCGCCGCCAACACCAACCGGCTCCTTCTCGACTTTCAGAACGATCCCGAGCGCTACCTCGAGGACATGACGCTCATGAAGGTCTTTTAGCCTCACCGCTTGCGCGTCGCTTCCCCCATGGATTCCTCCTCGACCTCCGCTCCCCCTGCCGACTCACGCTCGGTGGACGCTTCCGATTCGGACTCGTCCGCCCTCGCTCCTCGTGCACCGTGGACGCGGTTGCGCCGGCGCCTGTCCGTCACCCTATCGCGCCACCTTCCGACACCCGGCGGGGGCGCCCCCAGCGTTGATCCGCCTCCAGAACAAACCGGCGGGTACGCCCGGTGGCTGCCACTGCTCCGCGCGTTGCCGTGGATCCTGGGGGGGCTCTTTGCTCTCTCGTTCGCCTGGGACTTTCCCGGCACCACCCTTTCGGTGGCCGGGGTTACGATTGGGCTGGATCATCTGCTCCGGTACGTCACTGTCAGCGGCCTCATCGGCTTTGGGACGAACTGGCTGGCGATCACGATGCTGTTTCGCCCCCGCGAGCCGCGGCCCATCTGGGGCCAGGGCCTGGTGCCGGCCCAGCGCGAGCGTGTGGCCTACCGACTGGCCCAGGCCGTGAGCGACGAACTGATCAACAAGCGCATCATCATGCAGAAGGTGCGCGAGAGCGGGCTGGTGGCCCGGTACCGCGACCTCCTGGTGGGCGTGGCCGGCGACGTGGCGATGGACGAAGACGTGCGCCACGACCTGAAGGCCGTCCTCCGCGAACTGCTGCGTGACCTCCTCTCGGCCCCCGACGTGCAGGACCGCATTGCCTCATTTACGGCCGAGCAGATGGAGCGGCACGCCGACGGGCTCTCGGGCGTGGCCCTGCGCACCTACCGCCTCTTCCGGGAAGACGACTTTCAGGACCAGCTGCGGGCGGCCGTCGAACGCCTGCCGGAGGCCGCGGCCCCCCTCCTCGACGAACTCGATCCGGCACTCGACCGCGTGCCCGCCGCCCTGGAGCGGCACGGCGACGCCCTCGAAGACGTACTGACCGAACTCATCCTGCGCCTCGTGGATACGCTTGACGTCGAACGCATCGTCTTCGAGAACGTGCGCGCCTACGACGAGGAACAGCTGGAACTTCTCCTGCGCCGGACCACCAACGAGCAGCTCAACTACATCAAGTACCTGGGCGCGGCCCTCGGCATGATCGGCGGCCTTATCATTTGGGCGCCCCTCGGGGCGCTCACGGCGGTCACGGCCCTCGGCCTCACGCTCTATGCCGTGGACGAGGTCTTGTATCGCACCCGGCCGTCTGCTCCGTCGGCCTCCTGAGTGCCATTGTCTGCCGGTCTCTTGACTCTGTCGGACCCGGCACACACCTTCCCTGTCCCCTATTCGCTCCCCGTCCCCCGTCCTCATGAGCGCCTCCGAACCCCTCTCCGGCGTCGATGCGGCCTGGCTGCGGATGGACGACCCGACCAACCTGATGACGATTACGGCGGTGCTCGTCCTGGAGGATCCAATCGACGTGGGGACGTTCAAGGCGCTGCTGGAGGAACGGCTGCTCGGCTTCACGCGGTTTCGGCAGCGGGTGCGCACCCCGGAGAGCGGGCCGGCCTGGGAGCTCGACCCCCACTTCGACCTCGACCAGCACGTGCGCCGCGCGGCCCTGCCCGGCGCCGCCGGGCCCGCGGAGTTGAAGGCGCGGGTCGGCGAGTTGATGAGCACGCCGCTCGACCGCACGAAGCCGCTCTGGCACATGGAGCTCATCGAGGACTACCAGGGCGGCAGCGCCCTCATTGCCCGCCTGCATCACTGCATCGGCGACGGCATGGCGCTGGTACAGGTGCTCTTGTCGCTTACGGACGAGCATTTCGATCCGTCCCGGTTTCCGCGCGACCGCTCCCCCCGCTCGCTCCTCCCGGGGGTCGTGCGGGGCGCCCTGCAGTCCGTCAGTGGGGCGGTGCGGGCCGGGGGCCGCCTGGTGGGCGAGGGGGTGCAGTCGCTTCTGGATCCGTCGCACGGCCTGCACCGGGCCAAGCAGGGGATGAGCCTCGGCGCCGCGCTGTCGAAGTTCCTCCTCCTGGGCCGCGACAGCGACACCCTGTTTAAGGGCGACCTGCGGGTGGCCCAGCGCGCCACGTGGTCCGGGCCCTTGGCGCTCACCCGGGTGAAGCGCATTGCCCACGCCCTCGACGCAAAGGTGAACGACGTGCTCCTCGGGGCGGTGGCGGGCGCACTCCGGCACTACCTGGAGGCGCACGACGAGCCTACCGAGGGCGTCGTGGTTCGCGCCCTGATTCCCGTCAACCTGCGCCCGCCGGAGCAGGCCTTTCGGCTCGGCAATCGGTTCGGGCTCGTCTACCTCGACCTGCCAGTGGGCACGCGCGATCGGCTGGAGCGCGTGCTTTCGGTGAAGGCGCAGATGGACGAGATCAAGGGCTCGTCGGAGGCCGTGACGGCCTTCGGTGTACTGGAGGGCCTGGGGCACCTGCCGGTCGAGGTGGAAGAGCAGGCCGTCCGGTTCTTTGGGCGCAAGGCCAGCGCCGTCATGACGAACGTGCCGGGTCCGCAGGAAGGCCTGCACCTGGCGGAGCGGCGCGTGCAGCACGTGATGCCGTGGGTGCCGCGGGCGGGGCGCATCGGACTGGGCGTCAGCATCTTCAGCTACGACGGCGAGGTGCGCATCGGAATTGCCTGCGACGCGCATCTCGTCCCCGACCCCGATACGATTGTGGAGGGGTTCGAAGATGAATTCGATGCCCTCGCGCACCACGTGCTGCCGCCGGAATAGCCGGAGATCTCCGCTACGATTCGGACGCGGGTCGCTGCTTCTTCTCCACAGCCTTGGCCAGGCGGTCCAGCTTTTCGGCGAGGGCGTTCACACGCCCGCGCAGGTCATCGAGGTCTCGGCGGCGCGGCACGCCGACCCGTCGGAGCGCCCCGTCCACCTCGTCCCGAACCCGCTCCTCAATGGCCTCCACCGCCTGGATCCCTTCGTCGGCCAGCGTCTGCACCTGCCGGGCCCGGGTCTCGGTCTGCTTGCGCCGTTCCTGTTCCCACGACTTCCCCTCCTCCACGAGGGCGTCGAACACCTGCGCGCCCGTCTCCTGCGCCACCGAAAGCACCCCGAGGCCGGCGAGCCACACGCTCCGCGCCCCCTCCACGGCCCGAGACGCGAACGCCATCGGATCGAACATCCCCGCGTCCGACGGGTCGTTGCGGGCCGACTTGCCACGCCCTTTGTTTTTGCCGCGGGTGACGTTAATTGTAGGCTTCTTGTCGTCGCTCATGGTGTGCGTTTGGGGGACTCATTCAAGGAGAACACGAGGCGTCCTGTGTGGTCATCTCGCCTGGCAGTTCAAAATGGAGCAGAACGCTTCGGGATCAGACGGGTGGAATGCCGAGCCGCCAACTCTCTTTCTGTGCCTGCTCGACGGTGGTTTCCCCGATCCGTTCGGTCTTTTTCAGTGCCCTCAGGATCCTTTCCCGAAAACCCACCCCGCACGCAGGGCAACCGGGACGCCTCCTGGAAGACCCGTTCGTAGCCATCTCGGCGCATCACGGACCGCGCGTCGCCTCCGCCTCGGGCACATCCCTGCAGCGTGATTTGGGGAGTGCGGAGCAGGAGCCAGGACCCTTTCATCGGACGCTCCAACGTCCAGACGTTTTCTTTGCTCCGGCGATGGCGGCAGCCCCCCGGCCCATCTCCGCTTCCAGAACAAAATGCCCCCTTCCACGCGGCGTGCGGCTCGGTGGGCGT
>JBKHEM010000027.1:0-23980 GCA_046540815.1 Salinivenus sp. | reverse complement strand
GTGGAGCTGGCGGAGATGAGGGCAACGACGGGGGAGGGGTCGGTCCGGCTGGAGTGGCAGACGGCCTCGGAGGAGAACAACGCCGGGTTTGCGATCGAGCGCCGGTCGGGTTCGGAGGGGGAGTGGACGGAGGTGGGCTACGAGGAGAGCGCGGCCGAGGGGGGGACGACCGACCGGCCGCAGGGCTACCGGTTTGTTGACGAGGACCTGCCCTACGAAGCCGACCGGTTGGAGTACCGCCTTCGGCAGGAGGACGTAGACGGGACGACCGAGACGTACGGTCCGGTGGAGGTGGAGCGCCGGGTGGAGGAGCTCGCGCTAGAGAAGGTGTATCCGAGTCCGGCGTCGGGGCAGGCGACCGTGCGGTTGGCGGTGCCGGAGCAGCAGGAGGTGCGGGTGGAGCTGTACGACGTGCTGGGTCGGTCGGTGCGGACGGTGGCGGAGGGGGAGATGGAGGGACGGGAGGAGGTGCGCGTGGACCTGGGGGGCCTCTCGAGCGGGACGTACTTTGTGCGGCTGCGGGCGGAGGGGGAGGTGAAGACCCGCCGCCTCACCGTCGTGCAGTGACCTGTGACCCTCGCCCTGACGCTCACTCGAGGGGCGGGGCTTCCAGTTCCAACAGCCCGTCGTTGACGAGCGTCGACAGAAGGTCCCGAAAGGCCCCATCGTCAAGGTAAGGAGCAAGCGTGTCGGCGGGCATGTGCTGGCGGCCCGTAACGAGCGGGGCTGCGTAGGCGAGATCGGCCTCTAGCTCCATGGCCTCGCCGTTGGCGAAGAGGGTGGCCGTGCCGTCATCGTGCTCGATAAAGGCGAGGTGGGCGACGGGGCCGCGCCGCAGGCCGACGCCCTCTCGCAATTGCTCGGCGAGCATGTCGGCTGAGACAGGCGTCTCTGGAGGAACGGCGCTGCGGTCGCGGGGCGGGCGGGTCAGGTAGCGGCCCCACCACCGGTCGATCGGCGCGTCCTCGTCCACGAGGCCACGCAGCAGGCGCCGCACCTTTTCGCGGGCCGCCTCGTGAATCTCGCCCGGATGATCGACGGGCGTCAGGTCCGGATCGCTGTAGCGGGCGTCGGGGGCAAGACGCTCCATCGCTTCCTGTAAGAAGTCGCCCACGAGGGCCCGGTGGCGCGGGGCGCGGAACCCAACCGAGTAGGTCATACACCGGTCGTCTTCCGACACACCGTGATGCGCAACGCGGGGCGGCAGATAGAGCATGTCGCCCGGGCCGAGGACGAACTCTTCCTCCGGCTCGAAGTCGGCGAGGACGCGCACATCCAGGTCCGGAACGATGGTCTCGTCTTCGACGGGCTCGGTGCCAATTTCCCACCGGCGGTGGCCCATGCCCTGCAGCAGAAAGACATCGTAGTTGTCAATGTGGGGGCCGACGGTGCCGTGCTTTGGGGCGTAGCTGACCATGATGTCGTCGAGCCGCCAGTCCGGCAAAAACCGGAACCGGTCGAGCAGGCCGCCGACCTCGGGCAACAGACGGTCCACCTCCTGGACGAGCACCGTCCAGTGGGTCTCGGGAAGGTTCAGGAAGTCCTCCTGCTCGAACGGGCCGTGGCGGAGTTCCCACGGCTCCCGGCCGCCCTCCTTGAGGATGAGGCGGCTTTCCACGTCCGGCTCGCAGGCCAGGCCGGCCAGCTCTTCGGGCGTAAGCGGCGACTCGAAGTCCGGCATCGCGTCGCGGATCACCAGCGGCTTTTTCTGCCAGTAGGTGTCCAAAAACTCCGTGGGGGAGCGGTCGCCGAGAAGCGTGGACGTTGGGGAAGCAGTCTGCATGAGGAACGCCAGGTTCTGAATTCAGGGCAAAGCGGCCAGGGGGCTGAGTGCCTCTGGATTGCGCGAAGCGATAGTGGGAGGCGTGAAACATGAGGCGGGAGCGAGAGCCGGAACGGTCAACGTGCCGCATGAACCCATGGAAGGCTACCCAAACAGGTACATCAGTCCCTTCAGGGCGGGCCAGAGGAGCAGAAGCACCAGCAGCCAGGCCACCCACCGCACGGAGGAGCTGCGCTGCGGGAATTCGTAGCCGCAGTACGGGCACTGTTTCATGTCGCCGGTGTCTTCGTACTCCAACGCGCAGGAGGGGCACTCGCGGTACGTAGCCATCGGACAGAAGTGGAGGGATTCTGCGTAGCGTGAAACAGGCGGCTTATAGCTGCGAGGCCAGTTCGTCGAGCAGCATCGCCACGTCATCCTCATCCATGTTGTCGGGATCCATGTCCGGGGGGCCGGACGGGGCCCGGTCGGCCCGGGCGGCTTCCAGGTCGATCTGGCGCAACACGAGGGCCGCGGCGCCGGTGGCAGCTGCAGTCAACAGGAGGGTGCGGAGAAACTTCGACATCGGGGAGTCTCGGCGAAACGAAAGGCCAATGAGCGGATCGCTCAACGGACCGGCGTCCCCGTGGGTTCTGCGTGATCCGAGCGAACCTCCGAGCCCATCCTGGGTTCGTACATCTGCTTGATCTTCCGACTCATCGTCCCGGAATGATGCGCCGTCTGCTTCCCGTGCTTCTGTTGCTGGCCGTTCCCCTGATGGGGGCTGGCGTGGGGCCGGTGCTCGCACAGGACGAGCCCGCGATTTCGATTGCGCGGGTGCAGTATGAGGGCGGCGGCGACTGGTACAGTGATGAAGACTCTCTGGTGGAGCTCCTGGCCTTTGTTCGGGAGCAGACGCAACTGGATGTGGGCACGGAGGAGGACGTGGTGGAACTCACGAGCGATGAACTTTACAGCTACCCGTACCTGTATCTGACCGGCCACGGCAACGTCACCTTTTCCTCGGAGGAGGTTCAGCGCCTGCGTCGCTACCTCCAGCGGGGGGGCTTCCTCCACATCGACGACAACTATGGCCTTGACGAGCACATTCGGGAGGAGCTCCAAAAGGTGTTTCCGGACAAGGACCTGGTGGAGGTGCCCTACGACCATCCAATCTATACCATCCGGTACGACTTTTCGGAGGGGCCGCCCAAGATCCACGAGCACGACGGAGAGGCGGCGCAGGGCTACGGCCTCTTTGCTGAGAGCGGGCGGTTAATGGTGTTTTACACCCACGAGACGGACCTTGGGGACGGATGGGAGCCGGCATCGGTCCACGACAATCCGCCCGAAAAACGACAGGCGGCCTTGGAGATGGGGACCAACATTCTGACCTATGCGATGACTCATTAGGAGCGACGACAGGGAGGGGCGCCGCGTGGGGCATCGACGCCCGGCGTCTTTAGCCCCGGAGCCAAGTTCCCCGGCGCGTTGCGTTCGGCGGCCCCGGTACCGTGGCGGTCAACGGCAAGGCCTCTCCCGGGCCGCGTGCCTTCACCTTCCCCCAGCGCATTTGTACCTTGCCGGAGCGCGCCCGCCCTTGTTTCGATTCATTCTCACCGCCTTCACTCGCCATGAGTACCCTTGCCACCCAGGACCCCGACATTTATGACGCCATCCAGAAAGAAGTCCGGCGTCAGAACGATGGGCTGGAGCTCATTGCTTCCGAAAACTTTGCCTCCGAGGCCGTGATGGAGGCGATGGGAACGCCCCTCACCAACAAGTACGCCGAGGGCCTGCCCGGCAAGCGCTACTACGGCGGATGCAAATACGTGGATGTGGCCGAAAACCTGGCGCGGGACCGGGCGAAAGAGCTCTACGACTGCGACTGGGTGAACGTGCAGCCCCACGCCGGGGCCCAGGCCAACAGCGCCGTCTACCTCACCTTCCTAGACCCGGGCGATACCTTCCTCGGCCTCGACCTCTCACACGGCGGCCACCTCACCCACGGCTCGCCCGTCAACTTTTCCGGCATTCTCTACAACGCCGAGTACTACGGCGTGGAGAAGGACACGGGCCGCATCGACATGAACAAGGTGCGCGACCGGGCGAAAGAGGTGCAGCCCAAGATGATCTCGATAGGGGCCAGCGCCTATCCGCGCGACTTCGACTACGCGGCGTTCCGCGAGATTGCCGACGAGGTGGGGGCGTACCTGTGGATGGACATGGCCCACACGGCGGGCCTCATTGCGGGCGGCGTCCTCAACGACCCGATGCCGCACACCCATGTGGTCACCACTACCACGCACAAGACGCTCCGCGGCCCGCGCGGCGGCATGATCCTGTTGGGCGACGACTACGAAAACCCGATGGGCAAGACGGCGCGCAAGAGCGGCCGCACCAAGATGATGAGTGAACTGCTCGATTCGGCCGTCTTTCCCGGTACGCAGGGCGGGCCGCTGATGCACGTGATTGCGGCGAAGGCCGTGGCCTTTAAGGAGGCGCTGCAGCCCGACTTTGCGGACTACGCCCAGCAGATTGTCGACAATGCGAAGGCCATGGGGGCTGAGCTGCGGGAGCGAGGATACGACCTCGTCTCCGGGGGGACGGACAACCACCTCGTCCTCATCGACCTGCGCAACAAGGGGCTTACGGGAAAGGAGGCCGAGCAGGCCCTGGAGGCCGCCGGCATCACGGCGAACAAGAACATGGTGCCGTTCGACGACAAGAGCCCGTTTGTGACGAGTGGATTGCGCCTGGGCACGCCCGCCATGACCACCCGAGGCTTCGGCGAGGAGGAGTTTCGGCAGGTGGCAGAGATGATCGACCGGGTGCTGCAGGCTCCAGACGACGAGGCGACGCAGCAGACGGTGGAGCAGGAGGTGCAGGCCCTTTGCGACCGCTTTCCCCTTTACGACGTTGTTGCTGCGTAGGCCGGAACGTGCCCGCGTGCGGGGCGGTTCGTGCTTGTCCTGCGTCACCGCGGTGCCCTCGATTCTTTTCCCACGACGTTTTGCCGGGACCCATGCCGTCCATGGATCGCGATGCCCTCAGCGCTTCTGCTCAGGCCGACCTTGTGGCCCTCGGGCGCCAGTTGTACGACCGAGCCCTCGTACGGCGCGAGGATGAACTCATAACCGATCCCCGAGGGCAGCCCATCGGGTGGCTCTTGGACACGCGCATCCCCATGCTGGAGGCCGATCTGTTCGAGGAGGTAGGCCGGGTGCTGGCCGATCGACTGCGGGAGCGTGGACTGCACCAGGTGGTCGGCTACGGGTTTGGGGCGTATCCGCTCGTGTGCAGCGTGCTATCAGCGGCCGAGGATGAGCCGTTCAGGGGCGGACTTGTGCGCGACGAACGGAAGGAGCACGGACGACGGCGCCTCGTGGAAGGACCCATTGACCGCGACGAACCGGTGGTGCTGCTCGACGACATCATCAACAGCGGCCGGAGCGCCTCGCAGGCCCTGGGACTGCTGCGCCGTGCCGGGCTCGACGTGGTGGGGCTCCTTACGCTCTTTAAGTTTACTTGGAGCAGTGGGCAGTCGCGCATCGAGGCCGAGGGGCTCTGGGTCGACTCACTCCTTGACCTCAACCTCCAGGACGGAGCGAGTAGCGGCTCCGACAGTGCGTAGCGAGGCTTTTTTGGGCGAGTCAGGATGGGAGGCGCGGCACGAGAAGATGCGGCGGGCCGGGGAAAGCGTTTATTAACCTCATTGTCGTAGTCGTATGCCAGAGGTTTCTCCGCCAGAAACAGAAATGACGCCCGGCATGCAGGGCGACGGGGCTGCAGATCCGCATCCCGACGAGCAGGGCGTGATGTCCTTTCTGGACCACCTGGAGGAGCTCCGGTGGACGCTCATCAAGGCCGGGGCGGGCGTTCTCACAACCACAATTCTCTGCGCCGTCTTTAGCGAGTGGATCGTAGACCGCGTCCTGATCGGGCCCACCCGCCCGAGCTTTTTCATGTATTCACTGCTCGGCATGGACCCGGCCGAGCTCAACCTGCTGAATCGGACGATTACGGGGCAGTTTTTCGCCGACATTGGCACCATCATCGTCGTGGGCCTGGTGGCGGGCTCGCCCGTGGTGGTGTACTTCGTCTGGAAGTTTATCGAGCCGGCGCTGTACCCCTCCGAAAAGTCGGGCATGCAGTTCGCGGCGGTGTTTGCGACGTTCTTCTTTTTGCTCGGGATCGCGTTCGGCTACCTGATTTTGACGCCGCTGGCGCTTCAGTTCTTCGCGCAGTACACGCTGTCGCCCCAGATCTCGAACCAGTTCGACATCATGACCTACTTCAGCATGGTGTCGTTCTGGACGCTGGGGACGGGGCTGCTCTTCGAGTTGCCCGTCGTTATCTACTTCCTGGCCAAGGTGGGGCTCATCACGCCCGAGGCGATGCGGGCGTACCGCAAGTACGCCCTGCTCGTGGTGTTGACGGTCGGGGCGTTCCTGACGCCGCCGGATCCCATTTCGCAGGTGATTGTGGCGCTTCCACTGCTGGCGCTGTACGAACTGTCGATCTATATTGCCGCCTGGGTCTCCCGGCGCCGACGGCGCGAGTTGGGCATGAGCGAGGAGGGGGCGTAGCTCCGATCCGTAGACCGTAACGGAACGGGTCCCGGAGGGCACCAGCGCTATCGTCCGTTCAGGAGCCGATCGGCCAGGCGGTTGGGCAGGGCGGCCGTGTCTCGGATCTTCTGAGCGGCGGTGCTTGCGTCGTATTCGAGCCGCACGTTGCGGTAATCAAATTGCTCGGTGTCAAAGAGGCCGAAGCTGAGGCGCGGATTTTGGTCGCGCGGCTGGCCTACGCTGCCCACATTGATGAGAAAGCGGTGGCCGGGCCGGGGCTGCAGCACGCCCAGCTTGTCGGCCATTACCGCGGGCACGTGGGTGTGTCCGATAAAGCAGACGTCGGTCACGAAGTGATCGAACTGCGTTTGGGCGGCGGGATAAGAGGTGAGCCGCTTCCAGGCGGTGGGATCATCGGGCGTGGCGTGAACGAACGTGCAGTTGGCGGCCTGGGCGGTCAGGGGCCGGTCGGCCAGGTAGGACAGTTGGGCGTCCGAGAGCTGAGCGCGGTTGTGCCGGGCTGCGGCCTGGCCGTCGGGCGGGAGCGCTTCGAGACCTTCCTCCCGTGCCACGGCGGCGTCGTGGTTGCCCCGCACCACCGCGTCGCAATGCGCCCGCACCAGATCCACGCACGCGGCCGGATCGGCGTTGTACCCCACCACGTCCCCAAGGCAGTAGATGGCGTCCACGTCCTCCTCGTCGATGGCCTCCAGGCACCGCGTTAGGGCTTCGAGATTGGAGTGGATGTCCGAAAGAATGGCCAGTCGCACGGAGGCAAGAGCGATAGGGACGGAAAGACGGATCTCAATCTAAGTGGTGAGAAAAGGAAACCCAACGCCCTCCGGTCCTCCCGGAGGAGATGGATGGGCTCTTCGCAAAAGAAGCCAGTGCTCGATCGAACCGCAATTCGAAGGCGACATGTAACCAAGTCGGCATGATGAGAGACGGGGGCACAGAGGAAGAATCTGTTAGGCCTGTATTCAATATTTCTCAAGGCCTCTCTTTAAAGGCCCTGCTGCTGCATTCGTCACCGTTCGTCTTACCATACCTCGATGCCCCGCCCGATGCACGCCGACGCATCCGTTAACGAGCTGCACGATCGGATCGAGACGGCCCTGCGCGGGACCCTAGACGATCAGTGGGACGACGTGCTCGATCAGTGGAGGACGGCGGCCCCGTCGGATCGCAAGGCCGTGCGCTCCTACGTCTCGGGCCTCCGCAACCGGATGCTTCGGGCGCTCCTGGCCATTGATAGCGAAGAAGACCTCCGCCGCGCCGTGGCGACGCAGTACATTGAGGCGAAGTGTCACTGGACGATGCTGAACCTGCAAATCCAGCACCAAACGGCTCGCCAAGAGGACATTGATCCTCCCCTTCTCTACCGGGCCACCTGCGTCAGCCTGATCGTGCAGCAGCTCGAACCTCTCCTGAATCAGGAGCACGTGGACCGCCTCACACAATTCCTTGCGGAGCCCCTGCAGTAGGAGGCATTTGCCCGGCGGTTGGCCGGCTGGGCCGAAAAGAGCAGCCGCCGGCCCGTCCCGAAGCGCGGGGCTTCCAATCGGGGCAATCCTTTTATACGTTCAGCGTCGAATCTGAGTCGGCTCCGGACGGCCCTCCCGGCCGGGCGTTCGCACCTTGCTTCCGATAGATTTCGATCCCGAACCATGGAATGGATTGCTGATCCGCAGGCGTGGGTTGCCCTTGGGGCCCTGACGCTGCTGGAAATCGTGCTGGGCATCGACAACATCGTGTTCATCTCCGTGCTGTCCAACAAGCTCCCCAAAAGCCAGCGCGCCCTTGCCCGGCGCCTCGGGCTGGGGCTTGCCCTCGGGGGGCGTGTGGTCCTGCTCTTCACGATCAGTTGGGTCATGGCGCTCTCCGAGCCGCTCTTTTCGGTGCTGTCTCAGTCGGTGAGCGGGCGCGACCTCATCCTAATCGCTGGGGGCGTTTTCCTCATCGGAAAGGCGACCTTCGAGATTCACGAGAAGCTGGAGCGAGACGACGAGACGGACGACACCGGCGCCATGGCGGCGTCGTTTGCGGGCGTGATCACCCAGATCGTGCTGCTCGATATGGTCTTTTCGGTCGACTCTGTCCTTACCGCCGTGGGCATGGCAGACGACGTGGCGGTGATGGTGATTGCCGTCACCATTGCCATTGGCATCATGATGCTCACGGCCAAGTCCGTGTCGCAGTTTGTCGAGGAGCACCCGACCGTCAAGATGCTTGCCCTCAGCTTTCTGCTTCTCATCGGCATGACGCTGGTGGCCGAGGGCGGCGGGCACCACATCCCGAAGGGCTACATCTACTCGGCGATGGGCTTTGCGCTGCTCGTGGAAATATTGAACTTGCGCGCCGAGGCCGCAAAAGAGGGCGAGGAGCGAAAGCCCGTCCGTCTCCATCAGCCGCGCCTGCGCCGGGCGGTGAGGCGGGTGCTGGAGCAGGGTCAGTGAAGGGAGTCCTCGTGTGCGGGCGGAGCGCCCGGGGGCTCTTGCAGGCCGTTTGAACAGATGCCGCGGGGGAGGGCGTTCGAGCGGGGGAGGTCAAACCAATGGGACGCTCGGTGGTTAGGAACATGATGATGTGTCGAGCAAGCGATCCCCCCTATGTCCGATCTTTTCGACGAACAGGCCGAGCAGGCCCGCCAGGAGCGTGCGCCCCTCGCCGATCGCATGCGGCCCCGCACGCTCGATGAGTTCGTGGGCCAGGAGCACTTTGTGGGGGAGGGAAAGCTGCTGCGCCGCGCCATTGAGGCAGACCGTGTGACGTCCGTCCTCTTCTACGGCCCGCCGGGCACGGGCAAAACCACGCTCGCCCGCATCATTGCGAACACGACGGAGGCGCACTTCACCTCCCTCAACGCAGTGCTGAGTGGGGTGAAGGACATTCGGGAGGCCGTTCAGAAGGCGAAGAACCGCCTCCGCCACCACCAGACCCGCACCATCCTGTTCGTCGATGAGGTGCACCGCTTCAACACGGCCCAGCAGGATGCCCTGCTGCCGCACGTGGAAGACGGCACCGTCACCTTCATCGGAGCCACAACGGAAAACCCGTACTTTGAGGTCAACGACGCACTGGTGAGCCGCTCGCGCGTCTTCGAACTGGAGCCGCTGGACGAGGGCGACCTGCGGCAGGTGGCCGCCATGGCACTCACCGATGAGGAGCGGGGCTATGGCGACCGCGACGTGCAGATCATGGAAGCGGCGCTCGACCACCTGATCGACACGGCCAACGGCGACGCCCGTTCGGTCCTGAATGCCCTGGAGCTGGCCGTAGAAACCACGCGGCCGGACGCGAAGGGCACGGTCCACATCGACCTGCAGGTGGCGGAGGACTCGATCCAGCAGCGGGCGGTGCTCTACGACAAGGAGGGCGACGCCCACTTCGACACGATCAGCGCCTTCATCAAGAGCCTGCGCGGATCGGACCCGGACGCGGCGCTCTACTGGCTCGCGCGGATGCTGTATGCCGGGGAAGAACCGCGCTTTATTCTGCGCCGCATGCTCATCTTCGCCGCCGAGGATGTGGGCCTTGCCGATCCGCGAGCGCTGCAGGTGGCCCAGAGTGCCGCCCAGGGCTTCGAGTACGTGGGCATGCCGGAGGGGCAGTTCCTCATCGCCGAGTGCTGCCTGTACCTGGCCACTGCGCCGAAGAGCAACACCACGTTCTCGTACTTCGACGCCCTCGACCACGTCCGCGAGGAGCAGACCGAGGACGTACCGCAGCACCTGAAGGACGCCAACCGCGACAAGGAGGGCCTGGGCCACGGGGACGGCTACAAGTACCCGCACGCCTACCGCGAGCACTACACGCCCCAGCAGTATCTGCCGAACGAGATGCAGGGGACCTACTTCTACGATCCCAGCGGGCAGGGGTACGAGGAAGCGGTGGCCGAGCGGCTGGAGCGGTGGCGCGAGCGGGATTTCGACGAGGATGTCGTCAAGCGGGCCCAACGGTACGCCGAAGGGGAGGAGTCATGAGGGCGACGCAAGTCGCATCTCTTCGTGACGAGATTTGAACGTCTGCAGGGGACTCGAAACCCACGTAGGGCCCTGAAATTAAACGGGTACAATTTTCGACACGGCTGCCGTCAAGGTAGCTGGTTCGTTTTCCTTTTCTGGAACCGCCGCATGCACATGCGTCACGCGGACGTCTGCAGTTCTCACTTCTTGTTCCTCTCCCGGACCTACACTGCGTCGGCGTGTCTCTGTTCGTGTTTGTGTTGCATGACGGCCTCCTCTCGCGGATAGGACTCGTGGCCCCGGCCGGGCCTGCCGGTTTTCGATCGCACGCGGCGGGGCTGCTTTGTCTTAAGGAGCCCGGGCTGCATCTGTGACGGGGAGTCCGGAGCATCCTCGACGCGTTGAGCATCGAGCGTGTCAGGAAGAAAGCCGGTCGGTTCAGGGCGCCGTTGTGGCTCCGTGTCCGCCTGCGGCCGCCGCGCTCGCGCGGACGGCTGTGGGTCTCTCCGTGTCCCCCAACCCGCCGTCCGTGAGTGGACGGCCCAGTTTTCCCTATGCCACTGAGGCAGAACCCTTTTCATTCAATCCGAGTCAATCCCAACCTCCCATGAGTACTGCAACCTACGCTCATCCCGACGTGCTCGTCTCCACCGACTGGGTGGCCGAGCACCACACCGACACCGAAAACATCCGTCTTGTGGAAGTCGACGTCGACACCTCCGCCTACGAGGAGGGACACATCCCCGGCGCCGTGGGATGGAACTGGCAAACACAGTTGGCCGATACGCAGACGCGAGATCTGGCCTCGAAAGAAGACTTTCAGAAGCTGCTCCGTGAGAGCGGCATTGACGACGAGACCACCATCGTGCTCTACGGCGACAACGACAACTGGTTTGCCACCTGGGCCTTCTGGGAACTCAAATACTACGGCCACGACGACGCCAAAATCCTCGACGGCGGCCGGAAGAAGTGGCTCGCCGAAGACCGGCCCCTCACCACCGACGTTCCGGACTATCCGAACGGCAACTGGACCGCGGAGGCGCCCGACAACTCCGTTCGGGCCTTCTCAAGCTACGTACAGGAGCGGCTGGGCCGCGACGACGTGGAGCTCGTGGACGTGCGCTCTCCCGAAGAATTCAGTGGCGAGAAGCTCGGACCGGAGGGCTTGAACGAGGGGGCGCAGCGCGGCGGTCACATTCCCGGCGCCCACAACATCAGCTGGAGCGAGGCCGTCAACGACGACGGCACCTTCAAGAGCGCCGAGGAGCTACGGGAGATCTACGAGGCCCGCGGCATCACGCCCGACAAGGAAACCATTTCCTACTGCCGCATCGGCGAGCGCTCCAGCCACAGCTGGTTCGTCCTGAGCCAACTGCTGGGCCACCCGAACGTCCGGAATTACGACGGCTCGTGGACGGAGTGGGGCAATCTGGTGGGCGTGCCCATCGAAACGGGTCCCGAGAATGGACAGGAGGAATAGGCCGCGCGGTCTCTGTCTTCTTCCGCTCGTCACTTCCTGGATCTTGGTTTCGCCCTGGCAGGGCCCTTCGCGGCCCCGCCGGGGCGTTATTCTATGGGGGCTCCCTCAAACAAAAACAGCGCGTGCCGACCGGGGTCGACACGCGCTGCATGCGCCGATCAGAGATCGGCAGGTCCCGTCAACGTCCGACGAGTGCTTGGCCTACGTTACAGACCGAGCGACACGCCGAGGCGGACCGGGAAGTACTGCGTGTTCTCGCCTTCGTTCAGAATGACCACGTAGTTGGGCTCAATCAAGAGGCTCGTGCGAGGCGTCATGCCCACGCTCAGGCCCGCGCCAAACTGCAGACCGAAGTCCACTTCGCTGTCGCTCTCGGCCGTGATCCCGTTGCTCTCCAGGTCGCTAATGGCCGACCGGAAAATGCCACCGCCTCCAAAGGCGTACGGCATGACGCGGCGGGACACCATTGGGCCGTTCAGCTTCAGGTTGGCCGTGGCGGAGAGCGTCGAGAACGCCCCGCCATCGAAGTCGCCCGGAAGGTCGAGGCCGAAGCGGTTGTAGCGTCCCATTAGAACGCCTTCGACGTTCTCAGTGATCGCCAGGCCGCCGCCAATGCCGGCGTTAAATCCAGTCTGGTAGGCGTCGTTGAAGGCGGAGGAGGAGGGAAAGTCCGCCCCGCCGTGGAGGTACAGGGTCTGGGCCGCCGCCGGAGTGGCGACGAAGAGCGTCAAGAGCGCGCCCAGGAAAAAGGCTGTTCGTTTCATTGTCGATGACAAAGTATGGGTGAAGGGGGGCTGTGCCCGAGAGAGGATCCAACGAAGGGCCTTCTCGTGAGCAAACCCGGCACGAAAGAACGCCCGCGGTGCTGGGGCACGCCGTCCCGCTATGGCGCGGATTGGGGGCTGTCCCCGGAGAATCGTGGCAGGCGCCAGTGGATCAAGGCCCCACACGGGGACCGACCACGTGGCGACGGATGCGCCTGACCGAGCGATGGATGGGGAGACTTGAGGATTCGATGATCACACCATACCCTTGCGGTGGACTGCCTGCTAACGATCATCGATGCTCCCTATGGATCGCTGGCTCCGCTGGGCCGACCGCATCGACCGCTTCAACGAGTGGATGGGGCGGGGGCTCTACTGGCTGACGCTTGCGCTGGTGGGCGTAGGAGCATTCAATGCCATTGCGCGATACCTCGATCGGTACACTGATCTCGGTCTCAGCTCAAACACGTGGATTGAGCTGCAGTGGTACCTCTTCAGTCTTGTTTTTCTGCTTGGGGCGGCCTACACCCTGAAGCACGACGACCACGTGCGCGTGGACGTGTTCTACAACTGGCTCTCCCGGAGGGGCCGGGCGTGGATCAACGTGCTGGGGACCGTGCTTTTCCTCTTTCCCTTCTGTGCCGTCGTCCTCTGGATGTCGGTGTCCTTCGCGGCGAATTCGTGGGCCATTCTGGAGCAGTCCTCTGATCCCGGTGGACTTGCGCGCTACCCCATTAAGACGGTGATTCCGCTTGCATTCCTCTTGGTAATGTTTCAGGGCGTGTCGATCGTGATCCGGGAGGCGGCCGTGCTTCGAGGCGAAGCGCCCGGGACCCCCGAGTCTGGATCGCGACCTCGCATCGGATAACCCCGGAGCCGTCTGTCTTTCCCATCGCTTCGTGAACCGACCCGCCGCTTGACCTCATGTCCGCCGACCTGCTGGCTCCGCTCATGTTTGCCGGGGCCCTCCTGCTCATCTTTTCCGGCTACCCGGTCGCGTTTGCCCTGGGGGGCACAGCGTTGCTTTTTGCAGGAATTGGGGTCGAGGCCGGGTTGTTGAGTTGGTCGCTCCTGCAGGCGATGCCGTCGCGGCTCTTCGGCATCATGTCGAACTTCGTGCTGCTGGCGGTGCCCTTTTTCATCTTCATGGGCACCATGCTGGAGAAGTCGCGCCTGGCGGAGGACCTGCTCACCACCATCGGGCAGCTGTTCGGGGCGCTGCGGGGCGGGCTCGCGATTGCCGTCGTGTTCGTCGGGGCGTTGCTGGCCGCGGCCACGGGCGTGGTCGGCGCCTCGGTGGTGGCCATGGGCCTGATCTCGATGCCAGTTATGCTCCAGTACGGCTATTCCAAGGAGCTGTCCTCCGGCGTCATAACGGCCTCGGGGACGCTGGGGCAGATCATCCCGCCGAGCATTGTGCTCATCGTGCTGGCCGATCAGCTCGGCATTAGCGTAGGAGATCTCTTCCTCGGCGCCCTACTCCCTGGGATTGCTCTCGCCGGCATGTATGCCCTTTACGCAGGAGGGGTGGCCCTTGCCTGGCCCGATGTCGCGCCGGCCCTCCCCGAAGAGGCGCGCGACCTGGCGCCGCTCCACCTCCTAAAACGGGTGCTGCTGGTGATGATGCCGCCCCTTGTTCTCATTTTGCTGGTGCTGGGGAGCATCTTCGCGGGCATTGCCACGCCCACCGAGGCGGGCGCACTGGGGGCCGTGGGCGCGGTTGCGTTGGCGGCCGTGAACGGACGCCTCTCCCTAAAGGCCCTGCGCGAGACGATGGACGAAACGATGCGCCTCACGTCCATGGTGATGTTTCTGCTCGTGGGTTCCACTGCGTTTTCGCTCGTCTTTCGCGGGCTGGGCGGAGACTTCTGGATTGAAGAGTTGCTTACGAACCTGCCCGGCGGCGTGATTGGGTTTCTCCTCATCGCCAACCTCACCATCTTCCTGCTCGGGTTCTTTATCGACTTCTTTGAGATCGCCTTTATCATCATTCCCTTGCTCCGTGGGCCGGCGGCCCAGCTGCTGCCCCCCGAGTTTGGGGCGACGGCGGAGGTGGCGCTCGTGTGGTTTGGCGTGATGGTGGGCATGAACCTGCAGACCTCCTTCTTGACGCCGCCCTTCGGGTTTGCGCTGTTCTACCTGCGCGGGGTGGCCCCCGAGGGGGTGGACACCACACAGATCTATCGCGGGGCCGTGCCCTTTATCGCCATTCAGGTGGTGGGGCTCATTCTCATGGTGTTGTATCCGGAGCTCGTCACCTGGGCCCTGTAGAAGGGCACGGGGCTATGTGCGTGTGGCGAGGTGCCAGAGGAAGCGGAGGGGGACGTCGTAAAGTGTCACGATGGCAAGGGCGAGACCGAATGCCAGTACGGGGGGGCTCAGGAGGGCCATCGGGGCCACGGCGCCCCAGGGAAGCCCAGTCACGGCCCGATAGTCCGTCAGCACCCGGAGGACGAAATACCCCACAGCCCCTAGTGCAGCGACAGCGAGGCCGGCAAAGAGAACGGGGCCGGAGACCGGAGGATGGTGGTGCGCCAGTAGCGCGAGGGGAAGCCCGGGAAGGACAGGCCAGCACGGCCACGTGACGAGCGTGAGGCCCTGTGAGAACGAAAACGATCCCGTCTGACGGGCGAGGACCGCGAGGACCGTCATCCAGAACAGGAGCAGCCAGAGCACCGTGCCCCCGAAGATAAGGCCAGTGCCTTCCGGGTAGGAGATGCCGAAGACGAGGGCGGGACGAAGCCCTTCTGGCACGGCCGCGAGGACCCATTCGGTTGCGGGCGCCGCCGCGGCGCTCTGCGCGGCACTGACGCCCATGAGGCCCAGGGCAACGACGGCGGTACTGAGGACAACGGCCGTGGCGCCTGGCTCCAGGTCCCGGCCGTCCCGGATGGCGTCGCGGTAGAAGCCGTGGGCCTGAAAGTACCGACCTAGGGTCCGACGCACGAACGGACGACCGGCGTACAGGCCCCCAAGAACGGCGGCCAACAACCAGCCGAAGAGAACAAGCCCGTATGAGGGGGCGGGGGGCGTGCCAGAGGAAAAGGCAAAGACGCGCTGGCGACCCGTGAAAAAGCCATCGACGACGCGGGCCGCCGGCCGTGGGGCACCTTCCGACGTGTGGAGCCCGTACCGGCGCGATGAGAGGAGGGGGGGCTCGGCGTCGTGCCACCGATAGACGAAGAGCACGGAGGGGGCGCGGGTCGTCTCATCCCCCAGTGCGGAGAGCGCCGTTTCCAAGTAGCGCGCCTGGTGCTCTTCGGAATGGGGGACGTGGAGCCCTGAGGCAGCGCCCGGGCGGGTCCAGGTGCCAAGCGCCCCAATGTCGAGAGAAGGGGCGGCGGAGGCCCAGGCTTGCCACCGATCGATCGGGGCGGGCCGGCCGTGCAGGTCGACGAGCACCCGGTCCGTGGCGTCGGTGCACCGGTCTGTTTCCTTCGTAAACGGGGTGACGTAGTACGTCTCTAGTGCCGATGCGTCGTGGACGCGCTCCGTCCAGCGAGCTAGGGATTCACAGGCAGACGGAACTGTGGTGTCCGTATGGCGAGCAAGGCCAACAGCCCGGAGGGCATCGTAGCGCGCGGCCTGCGCCGTGAGGCGGTCCAGGAGGTCACTAGCGGCCCGGAGCGAGTCCGGAAGGGCCGACGCCGGGACGTGTGCGACGGGCAGGTCCACGAAGACCGACACGCCGAGCGAGTCGGCTCGCGCCAGGAGCGTATCGGACGGGGGGCGACGGAGGCGCACCGCGTCGGCCCCGGCGGTGGCGATGCGGGTCAGGGTGGTCAGGGCGTCATCCGGGTCGGAGGCAGGATGCCAGACGACGCCGCGGCGAGCCGTATCGGCGGGCGCCTGCTCTGACTGGGCGGATGGGAAGAGGGGGGACGGAGAGGAGAGGGGGGCGGAAGACGATGAGGCCCCGAGCGCAAGGGGGACCATTCCTGCGCAGAGGAGAACAAGAGCGAAAGCGCGTCGGACCATAAAGGACAGAACAGCCGCTCGGAACGGCTCGACGGTTGCGGGGACGTTCAATTCACGAGCAGGGCAACGTACGGACGAAGGGGGGAAGGACAGTCCCCGTGTGCTCTGAGGGCGAGTCGAATCATAAAATATTCAACGAGTTTCTGTCCGTCTGGGGGGCTGCTTTACGCATAGTAAGGTGAGGGAAAGCTGGAGCACGGATGGCTCTTTTCTTCATTTTGTTGTATCATCTAATCTTCACCTTTCGCATCCAACCCCCGTTGTTATGAAAACCCTTACGCGCCTTTCCGCCGTTTTCTTTCTCGTCCTTATGCTTCCGACGAATGCGGAAGCGCAAACAGAGGTTGCCGTCGGCCCCCGCATTGGGATTGACGTGGGCGATGTCGAGGAGGTCTTTATCGGGGCGGATGCCCGGATTACGTCGCCTTCGCTCCCGGTCGTGGTGAACCCCACGTTTGACTACTACTTCACCCCCGATGGGTTTACCTTTTGGGGCCTCTCGGGCAATGCGCTCTACCCATTTGGCATAGACAATCAGCAGTTCACCCCGTACGCGGGAGGCGGACTTGGAATTTACAGTCGGAGCGTGGATGCGCAGTTTGGTTCGGCCTCGTCCACGGACCTCGGGCTGAATCTTCTGTTTGGCATTCAATTTCCGCTGGAGTCGGTTCGGCCCTTCGCCGAAGCGCAGTTCACCCCGGTGTTTGCCGACGGCAGCTATAACCTTTTCTCGATTAAAGGGGGATTGCTCTTTTCCTTCTGATCCGGACCGTTTCTTGAATCAGGACCGGCTGGTCGGCCCGTCGTCCGTCTTGGGCGACGGGCTTTTTTACTGGGCTCCTGGTTTGTCGTCGGACGCGGACGACAGGTACGCAATGGTAGCGCCCCATCCGCTCGCGTCTTTTGCGGTCTCGTAGTCGCGGACCAGGGGATGATCGGACAGAATGTCGCGGACGCGGCGGCGCAGTACCCCGGTGCCCTTGCCGTGGATGATGCGGACGCGCGTGAGGCCCTTTTCGTGACAGGCGCGGAGGTATTCGGGCACGAGGTCGCCGACGTCCGACGGATCAAAGACGTGGAGGTCCAGGACGCCGTCGATTGGGTATTCTTTCATGGGAGGGGAGAGCCAGTCGGGAGCGGACAGAAGATGAATGAGTCGGTCCCCCGTGTGTTACGGAGAACGACGTGGACGTGAAGACCTCACAAACGAGTGTAACGGCTCCAGACGAGACTCGTCCTTTGGGGGCAATGTAGAGCAGGCACCTTTGGTGCTCATCCGCAGTTCCTTTTTCCAGAGCACACGTACAGTATGCAACGATTCCGACCGACACTCACACTCGCGCTCAGTATACTGGTGGCGGGGACCCTCCTGTGGGCAGGATGCGACTCGTCTGGGAGCGCCGGCGGGCCCGCCGAGGGACAGTTCACCCTGAATCTGACCGATGACCCGGCGGACCTCGATAGTGCCGTCGTCACCATCGATCGCGTGGACCTCGTGACGGAGGACGGGGAGGATGGAGACGGCGATGACGATGGCGACGGCACGATCACGCTCACGGATCAGACGCGAACGATCGATTTGCTGCAACTCCAGGACGGCGTGGACTCGACACTTGCCGAGGACGTAACCGTGCCGGAGGGCGAGTACGCGCAGCTGCGCCTCGTGCTAAAGGACTCCACAGGTGCCAATTACGTGATTACGAATACCGGGGAGCAGCAAAACCTTGAGGTGCCGAGCGGTGCGCAGAGCGGCATCAAGATCGTGCTTCCCGGGGAGGTGGAGGTTGAAAATGACGGAGATGAGTTCGCCGTGACGCTCGACTTCGACGCGGAGGACTCCTTCGTGGAGACCGGGAACGGCCAGCACATCTTCAAGCCCACGGTGCGCGTGAAGAGTGTTTTCGTGAATGGCGAATCTGTGCAGATGGTCTCGGTGGACGGGAGGGTGTCGTCTACGTCCAGCGACGCCGTGACCGTCGACGACATTGAGTTCGCCGTGACGAACCGAACGGAGTTCGATGACGATGACGGCGTGTCGGGCCCGGGCGACCTCCAGGAGGATCAAGTCGTGGAGGTTAACGGGCGGCTCCAGGACGACGGGACGTACGAGGCGCTCGACGTTGAAGTAGAGGACGACAGTGAAGTGGAGCGTTCCATTACCGCGCCCGTGGAAGAAGTATCGATTGAAGACAGCACGATCACTCAACTCGGCGTGACGATTCAGGTCACAGAGAACACTGAGTTCGACGATGACGGTGGGCTGAGCGCAATCGAGACGGGCACGCGGCTGGAGACAGACTATTACATCGACAACGGCCGATTCGCGACGGAAGTGGAACGTGAGGACGACTAACAAGCGCCCTCCGACTCCGCGCAGAACATGTACGGTCAAGGCCATTGCCGCCCGGTTCCGAAAGGAGCCGGGCGGTTTTTTATCGGCTAGTTTCTGGTGGGGGCGGCGCCCGGTGCTTGTTCCGGCGCTGCACGCTTTATATCCCAGACCCCCCTTAGCCTATCTATCGCTTTGGAAAAGAGCGCCGAAAATGCCGCTCCATCGTCCCTCCGCGCTCTGAGCGGGGCGACGCGACGCTCGTGCTGCCGTGCAGTGAGGTGGTTTCTGGGCTGCCCCTGGATTGGACATCCGGCCTACGGGCCAATTGATTCCGAATCCAATTCGGGATGACGATGATGCATCGAGCCCCAGTGAGTGGAGACGCTCAATCTAGGCGGGGTCGGCAGGGAAAACAGCGATTCTGTCTGGGGATTGTCGGGGTAACGACTTGTGACAGGCAACGTGACAGGTCGCCGGGACTCCCTTCATGAGGGTGGCAAGTAGGACTGGAGGGCATCGGCCATGCGCTGGACGCCCTCCCGAATCTCGTCCTCTGAGACGCAACCGTACCCTAGTAGAAGGCCGCCACGGGAAAGAGGGTGTTTGCTGTAAAAGGAAAGAGGGAGGGCGATAATGCCGTGTTCATCGAGGTGGGAAGACACAGCAGCGTCGTCAACGCCTTTCGGAAGACGACCGACGAGGTGAAGACCCGCATTGCTTCCGCTAATGTCAATCACGTCTCCAAGCTCGGTCCGAATTGCGTCCAGCAGTGTGTCTTGCCGATTCGCGTAGAGTACCCTCATTTTTCGGATGTGGCGTTCAAAGTGGCCCTCCGTGATGAAGTCGGTCAAGATCATTTGATTGGTTCGGGGAGGGCATCGGTCTACCGTCGAACGCATTCGAACAAACGGATCCACCAGGTCCGGCGGAACGACGAGATAGCCGAGACGGAGGCCAGGAAAGAGGATTTTGCTAAAAGTGCCGGTATAGAGAACCCGTCCGGAGTTGTCCAGGCCCTGAAGGGCTGCGAGGGGCTCGCCCGAGTATCGAAACTGACCGTCGTAGTCGTCTTCCAGGATCCAGGCCTCGTGCTCATGGGCCCATTCCAGCAAAGCCAGGCGGCGTTCCATACTCATGGTGACGCCGGTTGGGTACTGGTGAGAGGGAGTCACCCCAACCACTTGAGTTGAGGGGGCGGATTGGAGAGGGGAAAGGGTGATGCCTTCGTTGTCGACCGGGGCGTAGTTCAAGTCAGCGCCGGCAGCAGTAAAAGCAGTACGCATTCGGGGGAAGCCGGGATCTTCGACGTACACGGCGTCCCCGGAATCGAGAAGCACCCGGGCAGTGAGGGTGATGGCCTGTTGGATGCCGGACACGATCAACACCTGGTCGGCTTCACAGCGCACGCCTCGAGATGTTCGAAGGTATCGTGCGACGGCGGATCGAAGTGGGGCGTACCCGGCGGGAGCGCCGTACACGAGCTCCTCGGTTGGGAGAAAGCGCCAGCGACGAGATGCCAGCTTGGCCCATACATCGATCGGGAATGCATCCAACGCCGGAAGTCCTTGACGAAAGGCCGTTTGGGGCGCTGGGGTGTCGAGCGCAATAAAATTGGTCTCGCACACCTGCTGCGCATTGTTTGAGAGCGATGGGGAGCGTGACCTTGTGTCTGTAAGCTGAAGGGAGGTGCCTGCCCGTGGAGAAGATGTTGAAGACACGCGGGTCGTGTGCTCCGGTAGTTCATCGCAGACAAAGGTACCGGCTCCCACGCGGCTCTCCAGATACCCTTCGGATTTCAATTCCTCGAACGCTGCAATAACTGTGTTGCGGGAGATGCCGAGCGTGTCAGCCAGGTCGCGAGTGGACGGCAAGCGAGCGCCGGGAGATAGAAATCTCTCCGTGATGGTCTCCTTTAGTTCGTTATAGAGCTGGTGGTACAGCGGTGAAGAGGCGGATGCATCCAGGTCTACAACGGAAGCAAGACGAGAGAGAAGGGGATCATCGGGCATGTTGGAAATTGGACCCATTCCGATTCACGAATTGGTGCTTTCGACGGTAACCGTTGTGTAATAGTGTGTGCAGTGTGCTGAAAAGTCAAGGGTCCCGAAGAGACGCACTCCAAGTCCACCGTGGAGTTTCGGGCGGTCCCAGGTTTCCCAGCACTATGCTCGGTCTTTCGGACTGCAACGAGTGATGCTATGATGAAACGGATACTATCGACGGTTCTTCTTTTCTTGCTTTGCGTTCCAATTGCGGCGGCCCAAACGGGAACTGTAACGGGAACCGTGACGGATGCCGAGTCGGGGGAGTCGCTTCCGGGCGTGAATGTGGTCCTGGACGAGATGGATCTCGGGGCCGCGACGGATGCCGACGGGAAGTACGAAATCAGCGATGTCCCCACCGGGACCTACACCCTCCGGGTCAGCTTCGTGGGGTACAACACGTACGAAGCGGAAATCAATGTAGAGGATGATGAGGTGGTGACGCAGGACATTGAACTGGAGTCGGAATCTGTTGGCCTTGATGAGGTAGTCGTGACGGGATACGGAACGGAAGAGACGGCCGGAGAAGTGACCGGTTCAGTCTCCAACCTAAGCGAGGAAGGAATGCAGGATGTCCCGGTTCAAAGTACAGAAGGCCTTCTGCAGGGGCGTGTGTCGGGGGTTCAGGTGTCCGCTACTAGCGGCAATCCCGGGAGCGGCTTCAGCATCGACGTTCGTGGCCAGGGGTCGATTAATGCGGGCAACCGTCCCCTCTACATCGTCGATGGAGTGCAGATGAGCTTTGATGCTAACTCTTACATCACGGACCGCACCCCGCTGAATGGGATTCAGCCATCGGATATCGAGTCGATTCAGGTGCTCAAAGATGCCGCCGCCGCGGCCATTTACGGAGCTCAGGCGGCCAACGGTGTCGTCCTGATCGAAACAAAGTCGGGGCGAGAGGGCGAGACGCGCGTGTCCCTCGACTTTGAGGGCGGCGTGCGCTTTCAATCGCAGCGCTGGGATCTGATGAACCGGGACGAGTGGCTCGACTTTCAGATGGACGCCTTCGGGGAGTCAGGGACTCGGGACATCATCGAAGAATTTGGCTATGACCGGGATACGGACTTCGGTGAGCTGCGAGACTTCGATTGGCAGGACTGGCTTTTTGAGCCGGGATCCCACCGGAAGACTGGATTTAGTGCCAGTGGCGGAGATGAGAACACGAAGTACTATCTCTCGGGAAGCTGGTCGAAAACCGGAGGAGCCCTGGTCGCCGACGCGGTCAGTTACCAGCAGTACAACATCCGCTCAAATGTGGGGCAGCAATTTACACCGTACCTGACTGTGGACCTGAATCTGCACCTCAGCAATCAAAGGAGCAAAGGCGTCTGTCAGGATGGCTTCTTTATCAACTGCCCGTTCTATCAGGCGATAGGGGAAGAGCCAAACATCTCCTATCCCTACCTTGACGATGGAAGCTACAACCCCGATACCGAGCAGAGTCCAATTTACAACCCGGCTGTGACCCTCCACGAGGAAGACCGGACATTGACGGCCACGCAGTTTCAGGGGAATCTCTCGCCGTCGTACCAGCTGACCCCCTGGCTGACGGCGGATGCCTCGGCCGGACTCGATTGGCAGATCAATAAAGAGAACGACTACGGGACGCCGACCGTGGCTCCGGCAAACGGTGGGGAGCTCTTTCGCGGACACAACTGGGTCACAAACATGACCCTCAACGCGAGGCTAAACGCAAACAAGACGTTTGGGGACGTACACGACGTGAGCGGGCTGGTCGGAACCGAGTATCGCCGTCGGACGGAGGACGACGATGGGTTCGGCGTGATTGGATTCAACAATAGTCTATTGCGTGTTGCCAACGCGGCCGGAGAGGCGACAGGCGTCCCGTCCGGGTTCAACGACGAGTTCCGACAACTCTCGTACTTCGCCCGCGGGAATTACACCTACGATGAGCGATATATCCTCACGCTCAGCAGTCGCTACGATGCCTCCTCGCGGTTTGGAGATCTTCGGCGTTGGGGCTTCTTCCCCTCTGCTTCGTTCGGCTGGCGGATTTCGGAAGAGGACTTCTTCAATGCCGATTACGTGGATAACCTGAAGGTCCGACTCAGCTACGGAGAAACCGGTAATTCGCAGATTGGAGACTACGCGGCCCGTGGGCTCTACAGTGTATCGGACTCGTACAACGGGCAACCGGGGATTCGTCCCAGCCAGTTGGCGAACCAGCGACTCACCTGGGAGGAGAAGCGATCCTTGAACTTAGGGATCGACTGGTCGCTCTGGGACAGCCGGTTTACCGGGGACGTGAATCTCTACCGCGAGAACAGTGACAATCTGTTGCTGGATCGTCCTCTGGCGGAGAGCAGTGGGTACGGCGAGATCACCGAAAACATCGGGCGTGTCCAGAATCATGGCATTGAGTTCGAGTTTGAAACTGTCAACATCCAGACCGAGGACTTCCGTTGGTCGACGAACTTCAACATGTCGATCCGGCAGAATGAGGTGAAGGAATTGACCGAGGGCACAGAGGAGCTGGAAGGTGGCTTTACGCCGGTGGCCGTCGGGCACTCTATCCAAGCCTACAAGCTCCCCATCTGGGCGGGTGTGAATCCGGCGGATGGACGGCCGATGTACTACGACAAGGATTATAACCTCACCTATAATCCGGACGACGCGGACGACCACTTTTTCGATGGGGCTGAGGAGGACGTGACTGGTGGGTTTGGAACTCGGGTCTCCTACAAGGGCCTTTCGCTGAACGCGTTCTTCGATTACAGCTACGGCAAGCACGTTTACCAGAGCGCGCTGTCGAGTTACACGGCCGCCTTTGGTGAGAACGTGTGGGGCGAACTCACCAACCGGTGGAAGGAGCCCGGAGACGTTGCGCCGTACCCCCGCTCCACCCCATTTGGAGGCTTCGACGACGCCCTGGACCCGAGTAGTACCTCCAACTACTGGCTGTTTCGGGTCAATTACCTCCGGTTGAAGAATGTCACCCTGAGTTACAACCTCCCGTCGGACGTGGCGGATCAGGTGGGCCTTCGGGGCGCTCGGATCTACGTGACCGGTCTAAACCTAGTGGATTGGCAGAGCACACCGGGAATTGAACCTGAAGCATCCGG
>JBKHEM010000026.1:0-25259 GCA_046540815.1 Salinivenus sp. | reverse complement strand
CCGGCTTCCGTCTGGATCGGGAAGTAGATTCAGCACGCGACCCATTCCTCGGGGGAACTCCGTGTCACGGAAGTCGGCCGTAAAGCCGAGAGCCGATTGGGTCGTCCCGGTTTTGAACTTCGTTTCCAATCCCGCCACAATGCTGCGATACCAGTCAGCAACACCCTGCTGCTCCGCCCGCTGCTCCATTTCCTCGATTGACGGAGGAGGCGTTCGCTTCGATGTCCCTTTTCTGCGGGCCCGAATTTGGACTTGCTCGGGCGCTATCGTGAAGACACGCGAGAGGATCCGACCGGCCTCCTCGTCTTCGAAATACTGGAAGGTCGCTGCGTTGATGTCAACCCCATGCTCATCGGATAGATATTCGATAATTCGTTCCGACTGTGAATCAATCTCCGCCCCGACCACCAGGATCCGATGTCCTTCATTGATGACATCGGGCAGCGGGGCGTCGAACGCCTCTCGGAACGCGCTCTCAAGCGTCTCCTCCTCGTCCAGGTAGTGATCTGACTGGTCTCGGACGTCCTCACTCGACAGGTCAACTACCCAAGAGGCATAATCTAAGCCCTGTGCCACCACCTCACGGGAGGTTTTATCCCGCTTCAGCTCAACGACTACGAGATCCCCGGCTGGATCGATGCACAAAAGGTCGATTTGACCACCGAAGTCCGTGCTGACTTGCCGACCAATGATCAGCAGATCCTCGGATAGAACCGAAATGTCTTTTTCCAGCCAATCCTCGAGCCGAGCTTCCAGATCTACAGCCTTGGATTCGATTTCCCGAAGGGTTTCATCATCCTCAATTTGCCAAATGCGAGCCGATTGCGGCATGATCTGCTATGGTCCTCTTGATCGTGCAATTCTACTTTGACTGTAATCACTACGCCGGAAGCGCGTAGCATAGATTCACCAGCTCCGGCGCCAACGACACCACCCGTCCCTTCTCCCGCACGTTCTTCTTCCGCTCCTGAATGCGGGCCTCCAGGTTCTGGAGGCGTTTCTCCTGGCCCCGAATCGCAATCTCCATGTCGGCCCCGGCCGCCTGCTGCTCGCGGTACGCCTCGATAAAGGATTGGAGCCGCGAGCGCTCTGCCCCGGCATACTCGTCGAGGCGCTGGAGCTCCCGGTCCGTGCGGCGCTGACGGTCTTCGGACAGGTCCGTTCGAATGCGTCGCACCGTCCGGCTGAGGCACGTCTCGGCCGCCTCCTCAAGGGGGTCTCTTTGGGCGCGGAGCGACTGGAGCGCGGATGGGTCCGGAGGCGTGTCTAAGGCCGTACCATCAAGCACGCGCTGGCCGAGGGTGGCGCCCAGGACCTCCGTCGTGTCTTTGAGGGTGAGGGTGGACATCTTTCGATTTGGAAGCGTTTTGAAAGAGCTTCAGGTGGGCTGTTATCTGGATCGTAGTCCCGTGGTTCTGCTGCACAGGAACACCATGGGAGCTCTTTGCTCGACTCAAGGCCCAGTCCTCGATTCAAGGTCCTTCCAGATCAGAAACGAAAAGCCAAAGGCCGCCGCAACCAGGGCCCACGTCGGCGCCCCCGTCAGGGCCAGACCCCCCACGATGACGCCCGTTCCGAGCGTTGTGCTGAGGACGAGACCCAATCGGTTCATGTCGTCTGTGGATCGTGAACTCCAGTGCTCGACAGGCATGGTGCGCACGTGCGAGGCCGACGCGAACCGTCGCCGTTCGCGCCCCCGGCCCGTTCCTCCCCGTCCCGCCCCCTCGGCCGCTACCGATCCGCGTCCGGGTCCACGGAGACGAACTGCTCCGCGTCTGCAAACCAGAGCCCGGCCCGCGTCACGGGCTCGCCGGTCTGGCGGCGCCACAGCGCGGCGTACGCCCGTACCTGACGCCGATAGGGGTGGCGAGGGGGCACCGCGTCGACGGGGGGGCCGGCCAGCCGATCCGTCTTGAAGTCGACCAGCCCCCAGCCCGTCTCGCGGCGGTACATTAGATCAATCTGTCCGAGGCGCACCACCGGGGGATCGCCCGCCTGCACCTCCGCGAGTGGGTATTCGGCGTACGCGACCGGGGCGGCCGCGACCTCGTCCCACAGGACGCTCGACAACACGCTGCGCACGAGGCGAAGGACGAGCGGGACCTGCTCCGCGGGCGCCTCCGCCCCGCCGGCCCGAAGGGCCTGCCGCGCCTCGGACGCCGACACGGACGCCCCCTCCGCCCGGCGCCGCACACACTGCTCCAGGAGCCGGTGGACCGCCCGGCCGACGGCGGTCCCGTATCCCGTCAGGTCCTCCGAGGACGGAAGGGTGTCGTCCTCCGTCTCCGTCACCGAGCGCGTCTGGTACGAGGGGCGCCCCGCCTCGTGTAGGCGGTGCTCCCGCTCGTCCTCCGCCGCCTCCAAATCAGGGGCACGCGCGGCTCGGTCGCGCTGGGGCGGCTCGATCGACGGCGTGAGGGGGGCGGCCCCCGCCGCCTCCAGATGAGGATACAGCGGGGCCCAGGGGCCGTCGTCCGGTTTTTCGGGATAGGTCGACACCACCAGCAGGTTGGCGGCTCGCGTGGCCGCGACGTACAGCAGCCGGTGCTCCTCCGCGCGCTCGTGCCGGGCCTCGAGGGCCTCAAAGCCCGGGTCGCGCTCCTCGTGCCAGCCGAGGGGAGGATGCGTGACCCGCTGATAGTGCCCCTCGCCCTGCACGACCGGGGCGACCAGCTCGTCCGTCTCCCGGCGCACGTGACGCGTGATGGTATGCGTGCCGCCGCCTCGGCTGTACGGATCCGCCAGGAAGACGACCGGCGCCTGCAGGCCCTTGGCCTGGTGCACATTCATGAGCCGCACAGCCTCGCCCTCACCGGTCTCCAGGGTCAGTCCGTCAATGGTCGTGTCGCCGTCCAGGACGCGCTGGAGCTCCTCGGTCACTTCGGCCCAGTCGAGGCCCTGGGCCGACAGGCTCTCCACCACCGTGAGGATGCGAAGGACCGCGCCAGCCCGGAGCGAGGCCTCCGCCGCATCCGGCGGGTGGGCCGCCCCGGCGAGCAGCCCGAACGTCTCCACGATGCGCTCCACCGCCACCGACGGGCGGGTCTCGCGCAGCCACGTGCGGGCCTCGCGCAGCCGCTTGAGGGCCGAACAGATCCGATCCCGCACCGACGCGTCCAGCGCCTCCGTTACGCTGGACGGCACGGGGGCGTGGGTCTCGTCAAATCGTCCGCCGGCCCGACGGAACCGGTAGAGGTCGTCGTCGCTGCACCCGACGAGGGCGCCCTTCAGGTACGCCACCACCGCCACAGCATCATCCGGGCGCAGCGCGCACGTCAACAGATCCACCAGCGCTTTGAGCTCGGCGGCGTCGCCCAGGTCTTCGCTGCCGGTCACCGTGTACGGAATGTCGTACGCGGCCAGGGTTTCGGCGTAGATTGAGAGGCGCGTCTTGTTGCGCGTCAGGATCAGGAAGTCGTCGTAGCTCGCCCCGCCCGGAAATACGGCCGCGTCCTCGTCGTCCGGGCCGTAAAAGGCATCGTCCAGCGCCCCGTCGATCGCCTCCCGAATGACGTTCGCAATTTGCTTCGCGTTGGCCTCCGCGATGTCGCGCCCCCAGTTGCCCGACACCTTGTCCACCGCCAGGCGCCGGAGGGCGGTCCCCTCCCGCCCGTCGGGCCGCTGCGGGTCGAACGGGACGTAGTCGGCCTGCAGGTCGGCGTGGTCCGCCTCCGAAAAGAGGCGCCCGAAGGCCCGATCGCACCAGTCGCAGATGCGCCCCACCGATCGGAAGTTTTTGGTGAGGTCGATGCGTTCTCCCCCGGCGGCCTCGATCAGCGTGCCCACGTCGTCGAACACGTCCTTGTCCGCCCGGCGGAAGCGGTAGATGGACTGCTTGTCGTCGCCCACGATGAAGAGGCTGCCCGGGCGGGGGCGACAGGCCCGCCAATCGGTTTCGGTAGGGTCCTGGCTCGTGAGGTAGAAGAGGATTTCGGCCTGGAGGGGATCGGTGTCCTGAAACTCGTCGACCAGCAGGCGCCCGTACTGCTCGGCAAAGCGCCGCCGGGCCTCCGGGTGATCTCGAAGCAGATCGCGGGTGTGGAGCAGGAGGTCGTGAAACGTGAGTTTGCCCTGCTCCCGTCGCTGCTCCCGGTAGGTGTCCACGGCGGGCCGCACGAAGGACACCACCTGGGCGTGCACGTGGGCCTGCCACTGCCGCAGCACCGGCCGAATGGTCGTTGCCACCAGCTCCGGAAGGGCCTCGTCCCGAAGCGTTTTGGCCTCGGCTTTCGCCTCGCCCCAGTACGTCACTTTGCAGTCGCGGTTGGGCACCGACCCGTCCCGCACCAGGTCGTCGAACAGCTCCAGGAAGGCTGCCCGCTGGGCGGGCGTCTCCAGGTCCTGGTAGCGGAGCATCTGTTCGGCCTTGTCAAACGCCCGCATGGTGTTGTCGCGCCCTTTTGGCAGCGGCTCGGGCCGCAGGGCCTGCCACTCGTCCAGGCGGGCCCGAACGGCCTGCACGGCCGCCTGCAGGTCGGGGAGCCGGTCGGGGGCGTGCGTGTAGGGCGTGAGCTCCGGGTGTGTGCAGAGCGTTTGGAAGTACGCCGCAAGGTCGTCCGGCTCCAGGCCGAGGGCGGTGATGGCCTCGATACGCTCCGGCGCGTCGGTTCGCACCGCGTGGAGGTGGGCCTGCCAGGCGCGCCGGCGCAGCTGCTCCTCTTCCCGATCCTCCAGGCCCGCCGCAAAGTCGGGCGGGAGCCCCGCCGCCAGGGGCCGCTCGCGGAGCAGCCGGGCGCAGAACGAGTGGATGGTGCCGATGAACGTGCGCTGGGCGTTTGCCAGCGCCGTGTCGAGGCGCTCGGCCTGGGGCGACGACGCGGGAACGGCCTCGCGGGCCCGCCGGAGCTCTTTAAAAAAGCGGGCGTTCATCTCGCCGGCCGCCTTTCGGGTAAAGGTAATGGCGGCCAGGTCCTCCACCGGCACGCCGGCCCCGCGCACCAGGGCCACCATGCGGGCCACGAGGGCGGTGGTTTTGCCTGAGCCCGCAGCGGCGCGGACAAAGAAGTTGGTGTCGGGCTCAAAGGCCGAGAGGTCGGGCAGGCCGTCCGCGGACCAGGGGCCGATGCGCCGGCGGGCCGCTGCGTCGTCGTACGAGGAAGAATCAGTCACGGGGGCAGGCTCCATGGGCACAGGGGGTCAGGTCAAAACAGGGGCGTCCGTGGGCACGCCTCATCGCGCCCCGGGCGGGGCCGGTCGGTCCTCCGGGTAGGCCTTGTCCTTCAGGGACCGTGCGCGGGTGCGGAGGTCGTGGACCAGGCGGTCGTAGCCCCGATAGCGCCAGGCGCTCGTCTTCGGCGCGTCCGGCGTCATCGGGAAGCTCCCGCTGCGGGCCATGGCATCCAGACGCTGGACCAGGCGCTCTACGTCCTCGCGGTAGGCCGCCGGCCGGAAGGAGATGCGGGTTCCCATTTCCTCGACGGTGGGGAACAGGTAGCCCGATCGCTCAACGCGGCCCTCCCGAAGCGTTTCGAGGGCGTAGGCGTACAGGGCCCACTGGAGATGGGCGCCGTCCTGGAGGGGGTCGTCTTCGTCGTATCGATCTGCACGTCCCGTCTTGTAGTCCCAGATGGTGAGGCTTCCCTCCGGCCCTCGATCCACGCGGTCGATGCGGCCGCGGAGGGGAAGCGAGAGGGGGCCCAGGCGCAAGTGGACCAGGGGCTTGTCCTGCGGCTCGCGACGCCGCGGGCCCATCCCAAACCCCAGCTCGAGGGCGACCGGCTCGATGGCGGATGGGCGCTGGCATTCCACCCGCAGAAACACGCGGGCGTCCTGGCGGAGGCGACGATGCGCCGCCTCCCGTTCCACCTGGCTCCGCGGCGCCACGCGCTCGAATTCCTGTTCCAGCTCGCTGTCCAGAATGGCAAAGAGGGCGTCCTCGTCCGCCGGCACCGGCGGCGCGTCGAGATCCCGCAGAAACGCCTCAAAGGTGGCGTGCAAGATGGAGCCGCGGCGGAGCGGCGTCAGCCACGGCTCGTCGTCGAGGGCTGGCTCTTCCAGGGGATCGACGCCCAGCACATACCGCAGAAAGTAGACGTAGGGCGTCTCCGCCAGTGTCTCCAGCCGGCTGGCCGAGACGGGGCCCTTTTGCCCCAGGGCGAGGGCGTCGTAGTTCCCTTCCGGCAGAAGGCCATCGTGCTCGCCGTACACGGCGGCCGCCCGGGCCGCCTGCGCCTCTTCCCCCGCAATGATCCAGGGGTACTCCTGGGCGAGGCGGTCGCGGGCAATCTCCCGGTCGGCCTCCGCCGTCGTGCGGGCGGCGGACAGCCAGGCGTCCGTCGACTGCAGCATCACGTCCGACGGATCGGGCACCAGGCCAGCGGGCGTCGCCGGGTCCGACGAGACCCCGTGCGCCGCTTCGAGTTGCAGGAAGAGGGGCGCCGGATACCGTTCCTCCCCGCTCTCCAGGTCGAACGTGCGGGTATAAAGCGTCTTGGCGCCGTCGTGCCGATCGAGGGCCTGGGTGGCCCGCCAAAGCGCTTCGTCGGCCGACGTCATGCGCTCGGCGGACACCATGCCGTCGGTGTGCTCCCGGAGCACCTGGCGGTCGGCCTCCCGCAGCGCCCCCGGCGCTGTCGCCGCGGCCGAAAAGGTCTCCCCGTCCATCCCCAGCACCACGAGGTGCGACCGGTCCCCGTACCCGGCACTCTCCAGGGGCAGCACGTGCACGGCGCCCGGGCGGGGCGACTGCGCTCGAACATACTGCTGATCCAGCCAGCGGCGGAGGAGCGAGGCGAGGCGGGACCCGGACGCCTCGTACTCGAAGGGCAACTCCGTGAGGGCGTCGAGCTTTTGCCAGAGGACCGTGCGGGCAGCCTGGTCGAGCGATCGGTCCGCCTCGGGCAGCGCCTCCGGCGGCGGGTCCACCGGGCCGACGCGTTCCACGAACCGGCGCGTGGCCTCTGCCATCTCCTGGATCGAGGCGCGGCGCGGCGCCAGGGACAGGAGGGCCTCGACGATGCGCTGCACGCGGCGCACCCGGTCCCGTTCCTCCCGCACGGCGTCGTGCGCGGCGCTGCCTTCCGGCACGCGGTCCAGCTGCTTTTCGTACTGGTGCTGCACGGCCGACAGGGTTTGTGCATACCCCTCGCGGCCCGACTCGTATCGGTGGGCGGCCACCTCCGTCGCGACCTCGTGGGCGGCGAGGACCGGGGCGTCCCCTTCGGCCTGCAGTCGGTCCACCCGGAGCAGCCCCCCGCGCAGCATGCGGACAAGGATGTTGGCGTCAAAGCCCTCGACGATCCAGTCGAAGAAGCCCTGCAGGGCCTGTCCGGTGCGGGTCATGGACGCCGGGTGCCCGGGGCCGAGGGTCACCGGCACCCCAACCCGATCGGCCTGGTCGGCGAGAAGGGACAGGTAGGGAGTGGGCTCCGTGAACGCCAGCTCGACATCGTCGAACGGGACCTCGGCCGCCAGGAGGTCACGGAGCGCGGCCTGGACCTCGGCCCGGGCGCCCACGGCCCGTCGAAACTGCCACGTGGGGGCGGCAGAGGGGGACGGTTCGCTGGGGTGAGGCGGCGCGACCCCCGCAAACCGCCCGGCGGCCGTCTGGGGCGGGGCCTCCCGTCCTTTCGTGTCCCCGAGCCGGTAAAAGTCCCGGGCGGCCTCGCGTAGCGCCTTGACGAAGGCAAACGGCCGGCCCGGGAGGTCGACCCCGTCGCACACAGCGACAACGGCATTCGACACGGGGGGGGAATGGTTGCGGACCGCCTCCGCGGCCCACCGAAAGACCAGCGCGTCGTCGTACAGGCCCTGCTCCTCAAGCACCTCGTGGTAGGCGTCGTAGCAGGCTGCCACGGCGGGCACGGTCGACGGCGAGGACGGATCGGCGGCCCACGCGTGAACCGCCTCGCGATCCACTCCGTTGAGTCGGAGGGTCCGAATGGTGTCGGCAATGGTCGCGGCAAGTTGTTGCGCCCCGGGGCCCTCCGCCGGGAGGAGGTCGCGTCCCAGCCCCCGCAGAAGGTTCGCGACGAGGAACACGCGCCCCCCGACCGGCAGCTCGGACCGTCCCGACGCGGCCATGCGTGGCCGCGCCACCGTCGTGGCGTAGTGGCGGGGGAGCTGAGCAACGAGGCCCGCCCATCCCCCCTTGCGCCGCGCCACAGCGTGCTCCAGGGCCCGCCCCAGTTGAATCCGAGGCACCAACACCACCTTGGGGGCGCGAGGATGGGCGTCGCACACCGCCGCGAGTTGATCAGGGAGAGACAGAGAAGCGTCGCGAGGAGTCATGGGGGTCCGTTGAGATGTGAGAGAGGGCCGTCCGTGGACCGTGCCGGGGCTCCAGAACGGATCTCAGGCCGCGTCTACCAGCCCATGCCCGGGGACCCATCCCGTCGGAATTTCGTGCCGATTTTCCGGAAGGGCCTCGGCCGCCCTGCGTAGAGACAAAATACCATCGGCGTTATGCATCGTTTGCCCCTGCGTTCCGGCCTTCTGTCCAACCCCTCCGTCCAATGATCAAGGTTACGATTCTCGACGCCCAAAAGCTCGCCCAGAAACAAATGGGGGCCCAGGCCATGGCGGCCGGGGCCCGCGGCGCCAATATCGAGTCCGCCGTTCGCAACCAGGTGGCCAATCACCTCGAAAAGGGGTTCGCCTCAAAGGGCGTGGACGTGACCGTCCGACGATCCGGATCGCGGGGCTTAGAAATCAACATTGAGGATCCGAAGACCGCGGCGTGGCAACAGGGCCTCCTCGCCTGGCTGGTGGCCTCCATCATGCCCAGCACTGTCGACCACACGCTGGCCCCGACCGTGGAAAACACCCTCCAGGAGAGCGGGATCGAGGCGGAGGTGTCGGTTGAGTAAGCCGTCGGCAGGGCTGCCCCCGGCGCCGTCACGCCCCCCGGCGGAGGGCCCCGGGTCCGTCACTCGTCTTCTGCCTGAATGTCCATGTGTAGGCCGAGGGCAACCGCCAGGCACACGACGCCACACAGGGCCGGAAGAATGCCCATAAAGAAGTACGCCGTGCCGGAGAGCCACCCCGGGGCTTCCCAGAAGATGTAGAGGCTCCAGAGGTACAGGAGGGCTGCGAACCCGAACGTAAACTGGAAGAGCTGCTGCTTTTTCTGTTTGGTCATGACCTGCGTTTCGTCTTTGGGGAGTCGGAGTGGAGTTGGGCGACGATGCGATTTACTTTCGTGACGTACGCTTCGGGATCGGCCTTGCGCTCCAGCCCTCCCCTGCTCATGTACCGCACCTTGCCGTAGACCGGGCGCTCCTTCCACCCGCGGTCGTGCAGCCCGAAGACCCAAGCCACGTTGGCGAACGAGTTTGGATCGCGTCCGTCGAGGAAATATCGATTGTTCAGGGACAGGGTGCGCTCGAAGGCCGTCTGCGGATCCGGCGACCATTCCAGAATCTTTTTCCCCCAGTACATGCGCATGTAGTTGTGCATGTACCCGGTCTCTCGAAGCTCCTTCATGGCCGCGTTCCAGTACGGATCGTGGGTCTGGCTCTCTTCGAATTCCCGGCGGCTGTACACAAACTCCCGTTCGTCCCCGGCATGTGCAGCGAGGGTGTCGCGGGCCCAGTCGGGCAGGCACTCGTACGCATCGTACGCGTCCGGACGGAAGTGCACGTGGTTCACGGACAGCTCGCGCCGGACGATGAGTTCTTCGAGGTACGCGTCGATGTCGTCCTGGGGCGCCTCCGCCTCCTGAATGGTTTGGGCCAACCACACGGGCGAGACCTGCCCGGCGTGCAGGTACTTGCTCATGTGGGACACTGCGTCCGTCTCGGGCTGATTTCGCTTCGCATCGTAGCCCTCAACCTTCGTGTCGAGGAAGTCTGCGAGCAGGCGCCGGGCCTCCGACGCGCCCCCTCGATACAGAGACGAAACGGACCCAACGCTCCGATCCAGGGACAGCCGCTCGATCACGGCCCCCTTGTCATCGAGCGGCAGTCCGTCGCCGGCTTTGAGCCCCGGGGCGGGGTGCTGCACTTCGATGGGCTCGGGGAGCGTGAGAAACCGATCCACCTGCTCGTGGATCTTGGGCCGGAGCGTACGCGCGGCGTACTCGGCCTTGTCGCTGGCTACGTCGACCGGCACCACGACATCACCCTCCACTTGCTCGACTCGACAAGGCGCTCGTTCGGCCACCCGGCGCCGCCGGCGTTTTCGGTGTCGAAGGTAGCCCCGATCGGTCACCAGGACCACGGCTTCGCCGGCATAGGCAAGGGCTGCCTCGGCGGGGGTCTCGCGACGGACCACCATTGCGATTCCCCGTTCGGACAGCACAGCCTGGGTCTCCTGGAGGCCTTCCAGCCGGAACGTGTAGTGGCGAAGATTGGCCTCCGGGGAATGGTCCGTCAGCCCCACAACCACCAGCACGGGCACGCCCGCCTCGTTGGCGTGATGAACCGCGTGCTCCAGCGCCGGGTTGTGGGCGGCCCGCTGCGACTGCTCCATCCAGTAGAGCACATACGTCCCCGCCGCCCGCACGTCGCGGTCGTTAAGGGGCCGAATGCGTTCGGGGCGGACGGTGGACATGGGCCTGAGAGAGCGGTGGACGAACCACGTGATATTTCACGACGACCGCCCGCCCTTTTTCCCACGTCTCCCGGCCCACCCACCAGGTGTGACCGGATCGTTTCGAGCCTTCTCCATGATTACCCCGCCTCTTCCAAGCTGCCCTGTACGTCGGCCGTTGCCACGCTTCGTCCGTCCGTGGGGAAGGAAAGCTGTCCCTCCATCGAGGCCACCACGGAGGCCACCATCGTGTCGCCCGTGATGTTGTTGGCCGTCCGGAGCATGTCGAGGGGACGGTCCACTCCGAGGATCAGCGCGATGCCGGCGCTCGGCACCCCGATCCCCTCCAGAATCACCACGAGCATTACGATGCCCGCACTGGGCACCGCCGCCGTTCCGATGGAGGCCAGCAGCGCAATCAGTACAATGCTCAGTTGCTGCGTAAACGTGAGGCCCATGCCCATGGTCTGCGCAATGAAGACGGCCGCCACGGCCTGGTACAGCGCCGTGCCGTCCATATTGATGGTGGCCCCAAGTGGAAGCGCAAATGAGGAGACCTCCTCGGACACCCCCAGGTTTTTCTCGGACACCTCCATGGTTACGGGGAGCGTGGCCCCACTCGACGACGTTGAAAACGCCACGAGCTGGGCCGGGGCGATGGCCCGAAAGTAGTCCGGAATGGAAATGTTGGTAAAGGCCTTCATAAAGAGCGGATACACCAGAAAGACCATCACGCCCAGGCCAATCACCACGACAAGGGAGTAGTAGCCCAGCGCCCCCAGCAAGCTCCCGATTTCCGCTGGCGTATCGGCCGCAATCGAGGTAATGGCGTCGGCCAACAGGCCAAAGACACCGACGGGAGCGGTGAGCATGATGAGCTCCACCACTTTGATGATGAGGTCATTGAGGCTTCGGAAAAACGCAAGTAACGGCTCCGCGTCCGACGCCGGGATCATCAAGAGCCCAATCCCAAAGAGCAGAGCGACGAATACGATCTGCAACATGTTGGCATTGTCGGAGGCCGCGTCAAAAATGTTGGCCGGAACCATGTCTACCAGCGGCTGGAGGGGCCCCCGATCCCGAGCCTCCTCCGCAAGCTCTGTACTTTCGTCCACATCCCCTGCGTAGCGCTCCTGCAGCTGCTCCTGCATGTCTGCCGGCACGGCGCGTCCGGGCTGGAAGGTATTTACCAATCCCAAGCCCACGACAAGCGCGATGAGCGTCGTCACCACGTAAATCCCGATTGTCTTCCCCCCAATGCGGGAGAGCTTTTCGAGATCGCCCAGGGAGGCCACCCCCACAATCAGCGATGCCAGAATGAGAGGGACGGCGATCAGCTGCAGTAGGTTTAGAAAGATGGTTCCGAACGGCGCAATCCAGTCGGACGTGAACTGCGTCCAACCCGCCGAAGCGGCAAAAACGCCGTACACGAGTCCCAGTACGAGACCGATGATGATCTGCCAGTGCAGTTGCTTGTACCAGGGCATGAGTTAAAGCCGTTGATCTACAGAGTGTCGATGGTGGGGTGCATTGGACCGCCGCGGGACACGCCACAAGTAAAGACACAGCATCGAGTCGAACAACCACGCGTCTCCGCTTACGCTCCGATGATCAGGAGCCCCCCCATGGCGCCCGCGGCCCCGACGAGCGTTCCGACGAGGTTGACGACATCGTTGTCCACGAAGGCCCATCCCCGCGCCGGGGCCGCGGCGGGGGCCGACAGTTCTCTCCATCGCCCTTCCGCGCCCGCCCGCTCGTGTGCCTGCACGGTGGCGCCCAGCAGGCTGTCCGCAATCATGCCCGCCACGCCCCCGGCAAGCATCGCACCGGCCCCCGCTGCCCCGAACCCGGCCACCGCTCCGGCACTGCCCACCACCGTGCCCGCTCCGAGTGCCCCCGCGAGGGTGCCGCTGAGGGACACCGCCCCGGAGGTACCCGGAGCCACGGGGCGGAGCGTGCGCAGGGACCGCGGCCGCTCGCCTCCTCGCATCCCGAGCTCAGTCGCCCAGGTGTCGGCTGCCGCGGCCGCCAGCGCCCCCACGAACCCGACATAGCACAGGCCCCGCATCTCGTCGGCGGCAGGCGGCACCAGACGTCCGACACTGAGCAGGATCCAGGCCACGCCGCCGTTGGCCAGCACCTGCCGGACCGTTCGCCGTGGGGGGCGTGGGGGATGCTCGGCAGATGGCAGGAACGAAAGCGCACTGGACAGCCCGAAAAAAACCACGCCCGGGACGACCCAGTCGACGCCGCCGAGCCCCACCAGCGCGGCAGCAAACAGGCCAGCGGCAGCACTGCCCCGAGGGGTGAGCAGCTGCCCGTACGTCGCACCAGCCCCGACCGCGCCTCCGACCCCGAGGCTTCCCCACAGCAAACGGAGCCCGCCCTCCGTCTCCTGAAACAGAAGGACCCCCAGAATCACCGCCAGGACGACGAAGAGGTTGTCACTCCCATGTTCACTAATCGCTTCGGTTACCGCTCCCACGAGCGCAATTGCGCCTGCCCCCGCGACGGCACGGCCCGCAGGCACCCCCGCAGCCACCAGCACTGCCCCGAGCCCTCCCCACGCAACGAGCACAAATGCGGCCGTTCCCGCGCCGCTTGCCTGAGCCACCCAGCGGAACGTTCCGACACGCTCACCGACCCAGGAGGCCACGGGATCGGCACTGCCCAGCACGAGAAACGCTGCCTGAAACGCAAGCAAACGATCCTGGGATACGGCCCACGTTGCGGCGACGGCCGGGAGCACCGCCAGGGGAAGCGCCACCGTTCCCCAACTTCCTGGACGGGCGCCGTGGAGCCTCGGCCACCATCCCCTCCACCAGGCCATTCCGTTCACCAAAACAAAGGCGCTGGACAGCAGGAGAATCGGCCCCGGTCCCGAAAACAGCCACGGGGACACGGCCACAAACCCACACACCACTGCGTGTACCCCCCGCCGAGAGGTCCCCTCTGCGTTTGAGCCCCAGTCGATCCACTCCGCCGCGGCCACCACGGCCCCAAGTGCCAGCGCAGAGAGTCCCACGAACAGCCAGTCAGTGGCAGAACCCATCGGTCAACGGGCATCACGTCGGCTAAAAACAAAAAAACGCCCCGGGACCACAGCGTGGCACCCGGGGCGTTTCCGTTGGCTGTCTCAGAGGAATTAGCTGTCCGACTCCGATGCCTCGATCTGCTCGACCCCTTCCTCACTCGGGGCACCGTCGCCCGCCGCGCCGTCGCCGGCCAGGGCTTCGCCGTCGCCTCCGATCGCAGCCTGCAGCTCTTCGAGTTCGGACTTCGAGCCGACCACGAGGTCGCGGTACTCCCGCTGACCGGTGCCGGCCGGAATCGGATGTCCCACAATGACGTTCTCCTTGAGGCCGTCGAGAGGATCGGTCTTCGCCTCGATGGCGGCATTCGTCAGGACCTTCGTCGTCTCCTGGAACGAGGCCGCCGAGATCATCGAGTCGGTGGCGAGGGAGGCCTTCGTGATGCCCAGAAGGACCGGTTCTCCCACCGCGGGTCGCGCCTCACGCACCTCGATCTCCGGCTTGTCCTCACGCATCAGCTCAGAATTGAGCTCTCGCAGGCGACGTCGGCTGATGATTTCGCCAATCTCGACGTCTGCATCGCTCGGATCGGTGACGACAAACTTGTCGTAGAGGTCGTCGTTGGCCTCGGCCATCTTCTGGCGGTCCACCTTGTCCTCTTCCAGGAAGTTGGTGTCACCCGGCGACGTGATCCTGACCCGCTTCATCATCTGTCGGATGACGACCTCAAAGTGCTTGTCGTCGATGTCCACACCCTGGAGGCGGTACACCTCCTGAACCTCGTTGAGCAGGTGCTCCTGCACGGCCCGCGGGCCCTTAATCGACAGGATGTCGTGCGGGGCGATCTGGCCGTCGCAGAGCCGGTCGCCGGCTTCCACATAGTCGCCCTCGTGCACCAGCATGTGCTTCGAGAGCGACACCATGTAGGTCTTCTCCATGTCCCCGTCGCGGCTCGTGACGATGACCTCCTGCGACCCACGCTTGCGATCGCCAAAACTGACGATGCCGTCGATCTCGCTGACGACAGCCGGCTCGTCCGGCGTCCGCGCCTCGAAAAGCTCCTCCACGCGCGGCAGCCCCCCGGTAATGTCACTGGTCTGCGCCGCCTGACGGGGCATTTTCGCCAGCGTTTGTCCCGCCTGCACGGTATCTCCCTCATCGACCTGGATGCGGGCGTCCACCGGCATGTTGTAGTCGTGCTCGTCCCCGTCCTCGCCCTCGATAACAATCGTGGGCGTGAGCGTTCGCTTGCGGCTCTCGACGATCACCTTCTCCTTGTGGCCTGTCTGCTCGTCGGTCTCTTCGCGGTAGGTGGTGCCTTCGATGACGTCCTCGAAACGCACCGTCCCGCTGACTTCCGTCAGGATGAGGCTATTGTACGGGTCCCAGCTGGCAATGACGTCTCCTTCCTCGATCGTCTGTTCCTCCTCGACCAGCAATTCGGCCCCGTAGGGCACCACGTAGCTCGTAAGCTCCCGCCGGTTCGCGTCGGTGTCCATAATTCGGACCTCTCCCTGACGCGAGAGCACAATTTCCTTCGGACCGTCGGTATCCTCGTAGGTGACGGTTCGGAGGTTCTCGAATTCGAGCGTGCCGCCGAACTTGGCGTTGATGGTAGACTCCGCCGACTGCCGGGTGGCGGTTCCCCCGGTGTGGAAGGTACGCAGGGTCAGCTGCGTGCCCGGCTCGCCAATCGACTGGGCCGCAACCACTCCGATCGACTCCCCAGTCTCGACCATGCGCCCCGAGGCCAGGTTTTCGCCGTAACAGAGCGTGCAGACACCTCGCTCCGCCTCGCACGTAAGCACCGACCGGATTTCCACCTCCTCGATCGAGGTCTCGGCAATGCGGTCGGCAATCTCCTCCGTGATCAACTGGTTGGCCTCCACGATCAGCTCATCGGTGTGCGGGTCGTACACGTCGTGTACGGACACCCGTCCTTCGATGCGGTCGGAGAGCGGAGCCACAATCTCCTCGTTGTCCTTAAGTGCCCCCACACTAATGCCCCGAAGCGTCCCGCAGTCGTGTTCGGTGACCGTCACGCTCTGGGTGACGTCCACCAGGCGGCGGGTCAGGTAGCCGGCGTCGGCCGTCTTCAGGGCCGTGTCGGCCAGCCCCTTCCGGGAGCCGTGGGTGCTAATGAAGTACTCCTGCACCGTAAGCCCCTCCTTGAAGTTGGAGAGGATCGGGTTCTCCAGAATCTCCCCGCCGCCCCCGCCTTCTCCGATGTTTTTCTGCGGCTTGGCCATCAGGCCCCGCATGCCTCCCAACTGACGGATCTGCTCCTGCGAGCCACGGGCCCCGGAGTCGGCCATCGTAAAGATCGGATTGAAGCCTTCCTTGTGCTCCTTCAGGGCGTCGAAGAGCACCTCGGAGACCTGGTTATTCGTCTTCGTCCAGACGTCGATGACCTGATTGTACCGCTCGTTGTCTGTAATGAAGCCCATCTCGTAGTTCTGCTCGGCCTTCTCAACCTCCTGGTGGGCCTCTTCGATGAGCTTCTCTTTCTCCTCCGGCACAATGATGTCCGATAGCGAGAACGTCATGCCCGAAGTGGTGGACCGGCGGAAGCCCATGTCCTTAATGTCGTCCAGGAAGTCCGCCGTTTTCTTGAAGTTGGTTCGATTGAGCACCTCCGCGATGACCGTCCGGATGTTCTTGGTGCTCAGCACCTCGTTGACGTATTCCATCCCGTCGGGCAGCGTCTCGTTAAAGATGACGCGTCCCACTGTGGTGTTGAGTATCTCGCCGGAGCCGTCCGGGTCACGCAGCTTAATCTTGGCGTGGAGGGCCAGGCGGTTCTGGTCGTAGGCCTGTCGTACCTCGTCGACGCTGGCGAAGCGCATCCCCTCTCCCTTCTGGTTCGACTTCGCCTTCGTGATGTAGTAGAGGCCGAGCACCATGTCCTGACTCGGGACCGCCAGCGGGCCGCCGTCGGCGGGGCTCCGTACGTTATGGCTCGACAGCATCAGGATCATGCTCTCCAGGCACGCCTCGTGCGAAAGCGGAACGTGCACGGCCATCTGGTCCCCGTCGAAGTCGGCATTGTACGCCGGACAGACGAGCGGGTGAATTTCGATGGCCTTGCTCTCAGTGAGCACCGGCTGAAAGGCCTGAATGCCCAGGCGGTGGAGCGTCGGCGCCCGGTTGAGCAAGACGGGACGGCCCTTGATGACCTTCTCCAGAATGTCCCACACGTCCTGGGTCTTGCCGTCCACGTACTTCTTGGCGCTCTTCACCGTTTTCACGATCCCGCGCTCAATGAGGCGGCGAATGATAAACGGCTTAAAGAGTTCAACGGCCATCTCTTTCGGAAGGCCGCACTGGTGCAGCTTGAGGTGTGGGCCCGCGACGATAACCGAACGACCAGAGTAGTCGACACGCTTCCCAAGCAAGTTCTGGCGAAAGCGACCCTGCTTGCCCTTCAGCATGTCCGAGAGGCTCTTGAGGGGCCGGTTCGACGAGCCGCGCACCGAGTTGGACTTGCGGCTGTTGTCGAAGAGGCTGTCCACCGCCTCCTGCAGCATGCGCTTCTCGTTCCGAAGAATGACCTCCGGCGCCTTGATGTCGATGAGGCGCTTCAGTCGGTTGTTGCGGATGATAACGCGCCGGTACAGGTCGTTCAGGTCGCTCGTGGCAAATCGTCCGCCGTCGAGCGGCACCAGCGGCCGCAGTTCGGGCGGAATCACGGGAATCACCCGCATCACCATCCACTCCGGCTTGTTGGTCCCGTCCCTATTGGCCTTGCGGAAGGCCTCCACAACGTTCAACCGCTTCAGGGCCTTCGCCTTGCGCTGCTGGCTGGTTTCGGTCTTCGCCTGATAGCGAAGCTTCTGGGCAAGCTTGTCCAGCTCAAGGCGCTCCAGCATCGTCTCAACGGCCTCGCCCCCGATCATCGCAATAAACTTGTCGGGGTCCTCGTCATTGAGCCGGTTGTTGTCCTCCCGAATCTGATAGAGGATGTCGAAGTACTCCTCCTCAGTCAGCAGCTGGTTTTTCTCAATGCCCAGGCGCCGCGCGGAGCCCGGCTGAATGACGATGTAGTTTTCGTAGTAAATGACCTTCTCCAGGTCCTTCGACTTCAGGCCCAGCAGGTGGCCAATCTTGTTGGGAAGCGTCTTGAAGTACCAGATGTGGACCACCGGCACGCTGAGGCTGATGTGTCCCATGCGCTCGCGGCGCACGGCCTTTCGCGTGACTTCCACGCCACACCGGTCACAGATAATGCCCTTGTACCGGATGCGCTTGTACTTCCCACAGTGGCACTCGTAGTCCTTGACCGGGCCAAAAATCTTCTCACAGAAGAGCCCGCCCATCTCCGGCTTGAACGAGCGATAATTGATGGTCTCTGGTTTCATCACCTCGCCGTAGGACCGCTCCAGGATGTCCTCGGGCGACGACAGGCTAATGGTGATGTTATCGAAGTCTTTTTCGATCTCCTTAGAGTTTCCGTACGGCATATGCAGTAGGCAAATGTGGGAGTTCGGAGTGCGGAGGTCGGATGAGGAGCGAGCGGAGCGCAGTCGGCCGGGCGGCCCCGGCCGATCTCTCCTGCGCACCACACTCCGGGATTAGTCGAGGGTCACCTCGAGCCCAAGCCCCTGAAGCTCGCGGACGAGCACATTGAAGCTCTCGGGGACGCCCGGCGAGGGAAGGTTTTTCCCCTTCACGATAGACTCGTAGGCCTCGGAACGGCCTTGCACATCGTCCGACTTGTAGGTGAGCATCTCCTGCAACGTGCTGGAGGCACCGTAGGCGTAGAGGGCCCACACCTCCATCTCACCGAGGCGCTGGCCGCCAAACTGGGCTTTCCCGCCCAGCGGCTGCTGTGTGATGAGGCTGTACGGCCCAATGGAACGGGCGTGCATCTTGTCTTCCACGAGGTGCTCCAGCTTCATCATGTAGATCTGGCCGACGGTCGTCTTCTCGTCGAAGGGCTCGCCGGTGCGACCGTCGTACAGCTGGGCCTTTCCATCCCGCGGGAGGCCGGCCTCCTCAAGCTCATCGCCTACCTCTTCGAGGGACGCACCGTCGAAGATCGGCGTGGCATACTTCACGCCGAGCTTGTCGCCGGCCCATCCGAGCAGCGTCTCGTAGATCTGTCCGAGGTTCATGCGGCTCGGAACGCCGAGCGGGTTCAGCACGATGTCGACCGGAGTGCCGTCGTCGAGGAAGGGCATGTCCTCGACCGGCGCCACCTTCGCAATAACCCCCTTGTTGCCGTGGCGCCCGGCCATCTTGTCGCCCACCTCGATTTTCTTCTTGCGGGCCACGTACACCTTCGCGAGCTGGACGACGCCGGACGGCAGTTCGTCCCCCATCTCCACCTGGTGTTTCTCCCGCTTGGTCGTCCCCTCAATGTCGCGGCGGCGCGACTTGTAGTTGCGGAGCAGGGTGCGAATCTGGTCGTTCAGCTCCTCGTCCTTCGTGAACGATGTCCGCAGGCTGAGATCGGACGGGTCCACCTCCTCGAAGGCGTCTCGCTCAAACTGGGCGTCTTCGGTCAGGATAATCGATCCCTCCCGGTCCTCGATTCCGCCGGACGTTGCCTCCTCTACGAGGCCGAAGAATTTGTTCCAGAAGCGCTCGTTGAGATCCTCGAGTTTCCGCTCGTGCTGGTTTTCAATGTTCTCCAGCCGTTTCTCCTCCATCTTCTTCGAGGCCGGGTCAAGTTCGCGACGGCTAAAGAGCTTGGTGTCAATCACCACCCCGCCTTCCATGCCGGGCTTCGCCTTCAGCGAGGCGTCCTTCACGTCGCCGGCTTTGTCGCCAAAGATGGCGCGGAGCAGCTTCTCTTCCGGAGTCGGATCCGTTTCTCCCTTCGGGGTAATCTTCCCGACGATGATGTCCCCCGGTGTAATCTCGGCGCCGACCCGCACGATTCCTCGCTCGTCGAGGTCTTTGGTCGCCTCCTCGCTTACGTTCGGAATTTCACGGGTCAACTCTTCTTCGCCGCGCTTCGTGTCGCGCACCTCGTGCTCAAACTCCTCAATGTGGATCGAGGTGTACACGTCGTCGGCCACGAGGCGCTCGCTGATGACGATGGCGTCCTCGTAGTTGTACCCATGCCACGGCATGAACGCACACAGCACGTTCTTTCCGAGAGCCAGCTCGCCCTTTTCAGTGGCAAAGCCGTCGGTGAGCACCTCGCCCTCCTCGACCCGATCCCCCTGCTGGACGATCGGCTTCTGATTCATGCACGTGCCCTGGTTGGTCCGGCGAAACTTGGTAAGTTCGTACTCGCGCACCGGCTCGCCAAAGGTCAGGTCGGTCTTGTCCTGTTCCTCGTCGTAGCGGACGACGATCCGCTCGGAATCCACGTATTCGATGGTGCCGTCCCCTTCGGCGACGATGCAGGCCCGGGAGTCCTTCGCGGCGTGTCCTTCCATGCCCGTTCCCACAATGGGAGAGTCGCTGCGGAGCAGCGGGACGCCCTGCCGCTGCATGTTCGACCCCATCAGCGCACGGTTGGCGTCGTTGTGGGAGAGGAACGGAACGAGGCTCGCGGAGGGGGAGACAATTTGGTTCGGCACCACGTCCATGTACTGAACATCCTCGGGGGCCACCGCGGGGAAGTCGCCCTGGTACCGGCAGCGCACCTCTTCGTTGAGGAAGTGTCCGTCCTCGTCAATCGGGGCGTTGGCCTGTGCAATGACGGCCTTGTCCTCCTCGTCGGCCGTCAGGTACTCTACCTTTTCGGTCACACGCCCCTCTTCCACGACCCGGTACGGCGTTTCCAGGAAGCCAAAGTCGTTGATCGTAGCGTGGACGCAGAGCGACAGCATCAGCCCGATGTTCGGTCCCTCGGGCGTTTCAATGGGGCAGAGCCGGCCGTAGTGGGTGTAGTGCACGTCCCGAACCTCAAAGCCGGCGCGCTCACGAGTCAGTCCGCCCGGCCCCAGCGCCGACATCCGACGCTTGTGGGTCAGCGACGCCAGCGGATTCGTCTGGTCCATGAACTGGCTCAGCTGGTTCGTCCCGAAGAACGTGTTGATCACGCTCTCAATGGTCCGAGCATTCACCAAGTCCTTCGGGGTGAACTTGTCGGCGTCCCGCAGATTCATGCGCTCCTTGATGGTGCGCGCCATGCGGGCCAGCCCGAGCGAGAACTGCGATCCCAGCTGCTCCCCAACCGACTTCACACGCCGATTGCTGAGGTGGTCAATGTCGTCGGCCGTGCTCTGGCCATTCTGTAGTTTGATGAGCTCACGGACGATGCCCACCACGTCTTCCTTTGTGAGCACCTGGACATCTTCGTCGACGTCAATACCCAGTCGCTCGTTGGTGCGGTGGCGTCCCACATCGCCCAGGTCGTACCGCTTCTCGCTGAAGAAGAGCCGCTCGAGCGCCTCTTTGGCGGAGCTCAGGTCAGGGGCTTCGCTACCCCGCAGCTTCTGGTAGAGGTGATTGAGGGCCTCCTCCTGCGTGTGCGTCGGGTCTTTCTGGAGGGTCTGCACAAGAGTGCTCTTGTCCAGCTCGTCCTCTTGCTTCTCATCGCCCTCTCGAATGAGGTAGACGCGCGTAATGTCGTGCTCCGCGAGCACCTCCCAGTCGCCCTCTTCCAGGTCGTGCTCGGCGGGCAGAAGCACCTCTCGTTCCTTCTCCTCGTCCACCACCTCGCCGGTGTCTTCGTCGACGATCTCGATGGTCTTCTCGATCGTGACGCTGGTAGCAAGCTCGCGGCCCAGCTGCTCCTCGAACTCCTCCTCGCTTTCAATGTCGACGGCATCCGCCATGTCAAACATGCGGATGATTTCGTCGTCTCCCGAGTAGCCAAGGGCCCGAAGGAGGGTCGTCACCGGCACCTTTTTCTTCCGGTCCACATAGGACCAAAGCACGTCGCGGACATCAGTCGTGAACTCCATCCACGACCCCCGGAAGGGAATCACTCGGGCGTTGAAGAGCTCGGTGCCGTTGTCGTGAATTTCTTTCCCAAAGAAGACGCCCGGGCTGCGATGGAGCTGCGAGACGATGACCCGCTCCGCTCCATTCACAATAAATGTACCCCGCTCCGTCATGAACGGCAGCGTTCCCAGGTAGACCTCCTGCTCGATCGCCTCAATGGCTTCCTCGTCGCCCTCCTCTTCCTTGCTGGAGAGGCGAAGGGTGGCATTGAGGGGGACCGAGTAGGTCAGCCCCTGGGCAATGCACTCCTCCACGGTATGCTTCGGGGCATCAAGCTCGTACTTCACAAACTCGAGCGTATAGCGGTCCCGATTGTCCTTGATCGGGAAGTGCTCGTTAAACACTTCCTGAAGGCCTTCATTCTCCCGGTCTTCGGGCGGCACATCATCCTGAACAAAGTCGTGGAAGACCTTCAGCTGGACATTGAGGAAGTCCGGATAGTCCCAAACGGAGGGGATGTCGGCGAAGCTCTTCCGCGGCTTCGCATCCTCAAGATGTCCAGGGGTGGAAATATCACCTTCAAGAAGGGTTGGCATAAGCTACGGATTCTGACGTGTGTAGTACAGGATGCAGATCGCGGCCTGCAGTCGGAAGGGCACCGCGCAGGGAACCGACGGCGCAAGTCAGACTGAGGCGCGTACAAGCAATGAGTCCGCCCGGTGTGGAAGGCGAGAAACGCTAGTCGAGGAGGCTAGATCGCGAAGCAGGAGTCGCATGGATGCCCCCAACAATCCAGGTGGTGGTTCACATCAGGGAGTTACAAGAACCCCGGGTTGGATCATGCCACCTACGGAGATACGGCCAGAACATTCAGCAAGGGAAAAATAGGCCGCTTGCATAGGAATCGGCAAACGACTATCCTTTAGGGTTGTTTCACAAATTCTCCCCCGAGGTCCGCTCCGTTCAGACCACGAAACAGACACCGCCACCCCCAAATCTCGGGGGCTGGCGATGACCGGGATTCGTTACTGAAGTTCGATCTCGGCGCCCGCCTCTTCGAGCTGGGCCTTAAGGTCTTCGGCCTCATCACGAGACAAGCCTTCTTTCACCGGGTTCGGGGCCTCGTCTACGAGCGACTTGGCTTCCTTCAGACCCAGTCCGGTAATTGTGCGAACCTCCTTGATCACCTGAATCTTATTTCCGCCAATGCCGGTGAGGACCACATCGAACTCCGTCTGCTCCTCCTCTCCAGCATCGCCATCGCCTCCGGCCTCGCCCCCGGCCGCTACAGCCACGCCGGCAGACGCGGGCTTGATGTCGTATTCATCTTCGAGGTACTGCGCGAGCTCGTTGGCCTCTTTGATCGTAAGGTCAACAAGCTGTTCTGCGAGGTCTTCAATATCAGCCATGGTATGTAGGGAATGGTTGTCTCCAGCGGCGGTCTCGGCCCCGACACTCTACGGAGCTGCGCCGCGTATTAAGGCGAATGAGTGTGGATACTCACGGGTTACTCGTCGTCTTCGTCGCGGTCGGAAAGGCTCTCGAGGAGGCCTGCCAGGGTTTGGCCCGCCCCGCGGAGGCCGCCCGCGATGTTTTGAGCGGGTGACAGAAGGAGTCCCACGATGTCTCCGATCAACTCCTCACGCGACTTCAGGTCGGCCAATTCATCGAGGGCCTCTGGGCCTTCATACAATTCGCCCTCAATCCAGGCCACCTTCAGCTCAGGCCGTTCGACGTCCGCATCCTCCAGGAAATCCTGAATGACGCGGGCCGGCTTGGCCGGGTCCTCGCTAAAGGCAACGGCCGTGGGCCCGGAGAAGAACTCTTCCAGGGCATCCATGCCGTCGAGCCGGTCGAGCGCGAGTTGTGCCAGGGTGTTTTTGGTCACCTGGTACTCTACGCCCGCGTCCCGAAACCGGCCGCGGAGCTCGTTGGACTGGGCCACCGTGAGACCCGAAAAGTTGGTGAGGTACAGGATCGGATACTCGTCGAGCTTCTCTCCGATCTCGTCAATGATTTCAGCTTTCTCGGCGCGGGTCTTCGACATATCAAAGTGCAGGTTGGTCGCAGCAAGACAGGAAGGGGGGACAGACGCTACCGGGCTTCGCTCAGCACCGAACTCCGGTCCACGCGCACCGGCGGGCCCATGGTTGCCGATAGCGTGATGGAGCGCAGGTACAGGCCCTTCGCGGACGCCGGGCGGAGTCGGATGACTTCTTGCAGGAACGCCCGAGCATTCTCGTAGATTTCCTCCGGATCGAACGAGGCCCGTCCGATGGAGGAATGAAGGCATCCGTTCCGGTCCACGCGAAACTCAATTTTCCCGGCCTTCACCTCTTCTACCGCGTCGGCCACATCCATCGTTACGGTGCCGCTCTTGGGGTTGGGCATGAGCCCCCGGGGGCCCAGAATACGGCCCAGTTGCCCCACCTGCCCCATGACGTCGGGCGTGGCGATGGCGACATCGAAGTCAAGCCACTCCTCGTCTTGAATCCGCTCGATGTATTCGTCGAGGCCCACGTAGTCGGCCCCGGCCTCCTCAGCTTCGCTTTGCTTCGCCTCGTTGGCAAGCACGAGAACTGTCACCTCGCGCCCCGTTCCGTTCGGCAAGGCCACTGAGCCGCGGACCATTTGGTCGGCGTGCCGGGGATCAACCCCGAGGCGGAGATCCACATCGACGGACTCGTCAAAATTGGCCGTGGCGGTTTCCTTCACGAGCGTCGCGGCTTGCCTCAGGCTCACCGGCTCGTTTTGTTCGTCCACCTTGTCTTTTGCTTCGCGATACCGTTTTCCGTTCGTGTTAGCCATAGGTCAGTAGGGGTTGTGCGGTTCGAACGTCTCCCGGGTCGGGCCCAGGACGACTTCCGCGTGATGGATCACAAATGGAGACACAACTCAGACGGGCACCGGGCCTACGCCTCAGGCGCCGGCTTGCCCTCAACCTCGATGCCCATAGAGCGGGCCGTGCCCGCCACCATTCGGGCCCCGGCTTCGGGCGTGTGAGCGTTCAGGTCGCTCATCTTTCGCTCGGCAATCTCCAGGCAATCCTGCCACGTCACCGTTCCGGCGTGTTCGCGAAGGGGATCGCCCGCAGCCGTGTCGATGCCCGCCCGTTGCTTCAGGAGGATGGAGGCCGGGGGGCTCTTGACTTTGAAGTCAAACGACCGGTCGGCGTAGACGGTAATCTCGACCGGCAGGAGGGTCCCCATCTGGTCCTCGGTCTCGGCGTTAAACGCCTTGCAGAATTCCATGATGTTGACCCCATGCTGCCCAAGGGCCGGTCCAATAGGAGGCGCCGGATTGGCCTGTCCGCCTTTGATCTGAAGTTTAATTTCCGTCTCTACAGGTGCTGCCATAGGTGGATGCGCGGTTCAGACGTCTGCCTACTGCAGACTCCCGCCGTTTGTTTACAGTCTTGCGAAAAACTGGGGTTCGCCCCCGGGTCTTAAATAAGGGACCGTCGGATGAGGAACCTTCGGGGTGGTTATTCCTCGTGCTCAACCTGCAGGTAGTCGAGCTCCACAGGGGTTTTACGACCGAAGATCGACACCATGACCTTCACCTTCATCTTCTCGGGATAGACCTCCTCGACGAAGCCGCTAAAGCTGTCGAAGGGCCCGTCGACCACCTTCACGGGGTCGCCCGCCTTGAAGGGAATTTCGGGCTTCTCTCCCATCTCCTCCGCCCGGTTCATCTTTCCAAGGATTCGCTCCACCTCCTTCTTCCGGAGGGGCGTGGGACCGTCGCCTGTTCCCGTCGTCAGGAAGCCAATGACGGAAGGAAGACCCTCCGCCATCTCTTGCAGTTTATGGGTCAGGGTGCAGTTGAGAAGAATGTATCCGGGGAAGAAGGTTTTTTCCTTCGTTTTTTTCTCCCCTCCCTTCATCTCGAACACCGTTTCCGTCGGGATCA